>VEQJ01000043.1 GCA_018883285.1 Alphaproteobacteria bacterium | reverse complement strand
GCAAACTCCCCCTGGAATCCACGCGCCTGAGCGAAATAGCGGGTCAGCGCATCGGCCTTGGCCAATGGCGCATAGCGATCCGACACCGCGCCAATCATCACGGCGGTATCCAACATGCGGTCATACAGGGAAAATTCACCACTGGGGATAAAATCCAGGCCAGCCTGTTGTTGGCGCACCCAATTGCCTTTGGCGATGGCGGCGGTGGTGGTCAACATCTCATCGGCGGTTATTTGCCCTGACCAGAACGCTTCTAACGCTTTTTTTGTTTCGCGTTTCCCGATGACGGGGAAACCCAAATTTGCTGACCAAGCCATAATCAAAACCTTTATGCTGCAAGTTGTGGCCATCTGGCCTTATCTAGCTGCAATAGTAGCCACCAGAACTTGGCCGTCAACCCTTGATGCGCTGGCCAATCGCAATTTGACTAGCCCGCCTTGCCGCCATCAGGCTCCTTAAGAACTTCATTCACCTTGGCCAACAATTGCTGCAGCCCAAAAGGTTTGGGCAAAAACTTCACGTTCGGCGATTGATCCAGGCGGTCACGAATGGTTTCCTCCGCATAGCCCGATATGCAGATAACCCGAATCTCCGGCATGCGTTTGCGCACCTCTATGATAAGGGTGGATCCGTCCATTTCAGGCATCATGACGTCGGTGACCAACACCTCAAACCGTTCCCCGCCCTTATCGATAATTTCCAGGGCGGCGGCACCGCTGCGCGCCTCAATCACCGTAAAGCCCTTGCTGCGCAGGGCGCGGGCGCTAAACAGCCTGACGGGATCCTCATCCTCCACCAACAAAATGCGGCGATCGGCGGGGTTGCTGCCCACAATGGCGGGGCTGTCGGCATCATCTTGGCTTTCATCGCTTAAGCCCCCCTCATAGACGGGCAACAGAATGAAAAAGGTGGTGCCAACGCCAACCGTGCTTTCGACCAGCACATAACCGCCCGTTTGCTTCACGATACCATAGACGGTTGACAGCCCCAGGCCGGTACCCGCCCCCAATTCTTTGGTGGTAAAGAACGGCTCAAAAATGCGCGCCAACACTTCGGGCGGAATACCGGTGCCCGAATCCTGTACGGCAATCCTTACATAACGGCCAACCGGCACCACCTCATTCCCCTGATGCACAGGCTGCGTCGGCGTCCACAAATCGGTGCTGATGGTCAGTTTGCCGCCTGTTGGCATGGCATCACGGGCATTCACAGCCAAATTGACGATAACCTGCTCCAACTGCCCCTGATCCGCCTTAATCAGCAACTGATCTTGGGCATGCACAACCTCAAGCTGCACGACCTCTCCCAACAACCGACTAAGCAGGTGGCGAATTTCCGCCAAGGTATCGACCAGGTTCAGCACCCGCGGCTTAAGCGTTTGTTGGCGAGAAAAGGCCAACAGCTGACGCACCAGATTGGCGGCGCGGTTGGCATTCTGCTTAATCTGCATCACATCAGCAAAGGATGGATCCCCGACCTTATGCTTCATCAGCAGCAGGTCGCAATAGCCGATCATAGCGGTCAGCAGGTTGTTAAAATCATGCGCCACCCCGCCCGCCAACTGGCCAACCGCCTGCATTTTTTGGGACTGGGCAAACTGGCTGGCCAGGGTTTTGCGCGCGGTAATATCAATCAGGTGGATGATAAGGCCGCTGATTTGCCCCCCCGCATCCAACAGGCAACCGATAAAGACGCTGGCGTAGCGATCATTCTGCGGCGTGGTCGTCTTCGCATCACCAGCCTGCTTGGCGGGCAGCAACGGTTGTAAACGAATCTCTAACGGGCCTAGCTCAATAGGCTGCTCGGCCGCCACCCCATCCCGATTCTCCAACGGCTGATGCTTATGCTGATCCTGCACCTGTGCGACCAGTTGTGCCAGGGCGGCCTGCGAATCGGCGGCGGTAAGCTGCACAAGATTTTGCCCCAACACCGGCGTCACTTGATCGTTAATCAGTTGGTGCGCCAGCGGGTTACAAAATTTGATAATCCCCTCTAAATCCGCAATAATTATCCCGACAGGCGCTTTCATAAACAAGTGATAAAAAATCTGATCGGCGTCATGCTCATCAAACGGCTTTGATTCCACGCGGGCATCATCACGCCCCCACTGAAGATACTGGCGTGCCCACCGCCCCAACTGGCCTGGGCATCGTTTCAGCACAACAGGCGTGATGAGGATTAGGCACAGCGCCCCAATCACAATCAACAGAACGGCATCACCCGAAAAAAGATTGAATGCGGGATTAACGGTCATGGGTTACCCTAAGCCTGTAAAACGGATGGGCAGAATTGCCGCCCCTTTGTTTTAAATAGTGACAACCGCTTGCGCAACCATAAGGAATGGCGTATGGATAACCACCCTAAATTGCGGGATGCTGTTTAGGGTTTTGGATTCAACCGTTGCGCTGTTGGGATGAATGATAGATGCCTAATCAAAACATCAATATCGATTCACTATTGACCGAAATTCCTGAAAATTATCGCCCGACGGAGCAAGAAGAATTTATGAATCCCGTCATGCGGGAATATTTTCGCCAAAAACTGTTAAGTTGGAAGGCTGAAATCATTAAGGAATCGCAGGCCACCTTGGCCAGTTTGCAGCAGGAAAGCATGGCCGAGCCGGATATTACCGACCGTGCATCGCTGGAAACCGAACGCGCGTTAGAGCTGCGCACCCGCGATCGCCTGCGCAAGCTTATTTCCCAGATTGATAGCGCTATTGAGCGGATTGACGATGGCAGCTTTGGTTATTGTGAAGAAACGGGTGAGCCGATTGGTATCCCCCGTTTGGAGGCTCGCCCAATCGCCAAATACAGCATCGAAGCGCAAGAACGCCATGAAAAATATGAGCGTACCCACCGCGAAGATGCCGACGAAGAGTCCGAGTTTTAGGGTGTGTTGGGGGTAGTTGGCCAATACTATCCCCGCCCGTCCTCTAACGGCTGAACCACAGTTTCAGTGCGACGGCAACCAACAGGCCTGCAAACAATTTGCGCAGCACCACATCTGGCAGTTGCAGGGATAATTTGGCGCCCAGATAACTGCCCACAACGACGCCCAGCCCCAAAATGGCGGCAATCTTAAGATGGTCAGGTTGCAATTTGCCAGCATACCAGTACTGCAGAATGGCTGGCAACCCAACGGGCAACAGGATAACGACCAGGGATATCGCACTGGCACTTTGCTGCGGCAGACTAAGCAACAGTACCAACAGGGGAACCATGACAATGCCCCCACCGATGCCAAAAATGCCAGCCGCCACACCCGCCGCCAACCCTATCAGCATGCACGCCAGCCACCAAACTGCGGAAAAAGCGATCATGGATTGGGTGGCCGATGGTTACTGTAGTGATTCTGGTTATAGGAACCAGCCTGCCGTGCCTTAAAGGCCTGCTGCCGCGCCTGGCTTTGACAGGCGATTAAGGTCATGGTTTTGTCCCAACCGATGGTGTTGAAAAAGGTGCCGCCGACAAAGCCTTTTTCAAAACTGCGCATACAGGCATCCAACCAATAATAAAACTTCCAATAACCCGCTGAAAAAATTGACAAATAACTGAAGTTTATTTCAAAATTAACGGTTGCCGCATAAACCCGAATATCATCCTGATCCCGAATGCCCAAATAATTCTGTTGAAAGCCTGCTGGCAAGAAAAAGGGGCGACCACTTAGGGTGACCTGCGCCAGAATCCTTAGGCGGCGGTTGCTGATTTCCATTTGACGGTTGGGGCGCCATTTCAAGGTTGCACCGCGCGGCACGACCAAGCCAACCTTTGGCTCAATCGTCAAGGTTTCCTGGCTAAGATTTTCCTCATCATCTTCGCCCAACACCTCCTCCTCAATCTTGCGTTTTTGGGTTAAAGCGAGGTTTAAGAACGGGTTGTGTTGTAGTGGTATCGGCAACCCATCTTTTGGAATTAACGCAACCCTATTGGCATCCCCCTGGTTTTTATGGAAATAATCATGAATATGATTGGACAATTTGCTAAGAAGATAGGCCTCTGTGACCTGCTGCATCAGCGCCAATGAATCCTGGGGATCCTTTGCATCCTCAGCAATCAGCACATCAGACGCCTTAAACTGTTTTGGCACAGGATGTTGTTGCCACAGCTGTTCTAACGCGGGGTTGGTTTGCCGAACCTCATTAATCCAACGGTTAATTTTGCTGACATAGTCATAGCGATAGACGGAATGCAGCTCCTCCGTTGGTGTTTCCACGATAAAAAATCCATCATAGCTGCGGCGAAAGCGCAAATTTTTAACGATTGGGAAGAAAAAGAAAAACAGCGCCAACAGGATAAAAGCCATTCCGATAAAAAAGATATAGCGATCGGTATCAACCTGTTTAACAATAAAGCTTATCAAAATATTGACACCAATCGACATCAAAATAGTCGCCAAAAAAATTTCGGCCAGGGCACGTTTGTTGTTCAGAACAACATTTAAAAAATCTTTATTTTGATCCATCAGCTTTGCTTTTCTTAAAAAAACGGATTGCCTATTAACCCCAAAGGACGGCTTTAACCCCTGCGCCGCGGCCTTTGGCCAAATTTTGATCGCGAACGCGATTGCCTATAGGATACCACAATTTATTCTTAGTGCCAGTATCATTGCAGATTCTTACATCCAAAGATTAACAGCGCCTTTGGATGGCCAACAATGGTTAAGCCATCAGGCAATCCCCTGCCCTACCCGATTATCGATGCTTTACGCACTGGCCGCATTGGGTTTTTGCGGCGGGATATGTTGATTGGCCTGCACCAGGGTGCGGCGGATGGCGCGGGCGCGGGTAAAGACCTCGGCCATCTGCTGCCCATCACCAAAGCGAATCGCCCGTTGCATCGCGGTCAAATCTTCGGTCAGCCGCCCCAACATTTCCAACACCGCGTCACGATTGTTCAGAAAAATATCGCGCCACATGATGGGGTCGCCGGCCGCGATGCGGGTAAAGTCACGAAATCCCCCCGCCGAAAATTGAATCACCTCCCGCTGGGTCGATTCCGCCAATCCGGTTGCGGTTCCCACAATGGTAAAGGCAATCAGGTGCGGAATATGCGAGGTGATGGCCAACACCAAATCATGATGCGGCGCATCCATGGTGGTCACCTGACTGCCCAGGCTTTGCCACAGATCGCCAACCGCTTCGTTAGCCCAATCGGGGCATCCTGGCACGGGGGTTAAAATGCACCAGCGATTCTGAAAAAGCTCGGCAAAGCCCGCTTCGGGCCCCGACTGCTCCGTCCCCGCAACGGGGTGGCCAGGCACCAAATGAACACCCGCGGGCAACAGCGGCATCAGCGCGTCAATCACCGCCTGTTTGACCGATCCCACATCGCTGACAATTGCACCAGCGGGCAGATGCGCCACCACCTCGGCCAGCGCCGCCCCCATGCTGCCCACGGGAACCGCCAGCATCAACAGATCCGTCCCCTGACCCAGCGCAGCGGGCGTATCCACCACGCTGTGGCAGAAGCCTAGCGCCGCCGCCTGCTGCCGTACTGCTGGATCGCGATCATAGCCGACAACCCGCATCTCAGGCCGCCAACGGCGAACCCCATGCGCGATGGAGGAGCCGATTAGGCCGAGGCCAATAATGCCGATTTGTTTTACAGGATTGGTCATAGCGGGTAACTTTGTATGGTATCAAAAGGGCGAGGATACAGGCCAAGCGGGCGTATGGCCAAGGCCACCCCCTGCAGGGCTGTTTCCAATTCTTGCCACAACTGCCCGCCTGGTACAAATGCCCCCGCCAGCTGCAGGCATAACCATTGCTGGCCAGGCTGCTGAATATCCTGAGCCACCGCCAAACATTGCGGTGAGGGGGTTACGCCCTGCAATCGGCTTAGGCAGACATCTGGCGACAACGTTTGGGGAATGGCAATCGCAACCAGGCTGTCATCCACGTCGGTTAGATCGTCATAGGGCAATGCCCCCACCACCGCCGCCTGTGGAGATGGGTTGGTTGTGGTGGCGGTTAAGGAGGGGTAGAACGGCAAGGCAAAAAAGACCCGCAACGCCTTTTGCCCTGCTGCCTCGGCTGCCCCCATTGGCGATTGCAACAAGGCTGTCCACCATTGGCCAACATCCCGCTGACTTGGCCAGGGGAGAACCGCATAGTCCAACCGCTGCTGCTGCACCGCCTGAATCAGGTTGGCGGGATTATCAAAGGCGGTCATCGGCACGCAAACGCCAAAATGATCGCGTGCCAGCATGCCGCAATCTGCCCCCCCCTCTATACCTAGGGCGCCCCCGCCCAAATAACCACAGGAAAAGGGCTGTTCGACTACCGACAGGGTGGCCATCATGATTTCACGCCACAGCTGCATCAACGCCTGCACAGGCATGGCGCCACGATGCCGTTCAGCCAGGCGCCGCAAAATCATCGCCTCACGCCCCGGATACATGAATTGCCCGCGCTCAATAAAGCTGGGGGTGCTGCGCTTTAACTCCCCCACCTGTTGGGTCAGGGCGGTACGCTGTATCAACAATTCCTGCAGCTGGCTATCCAGCGCATCAATTTGTTGACGAAGCTCTAAGAGGCGGGGATGGGGCATGGCTTAACAATCCTTTTTGTAAGCAGTGGGGCTGCCCGCCGCCTGAATTTGGCCAGGCATTAACAGGCCATGCACGGGGGCGGTGACGCGCTTAGGCTTCATGGCGACGACCTGCTTGGTGGCCTCAACCATCAACAATCCGCCAAAGCCAGGAAACCATCGTTGCCCAACAATTTCGATAGCCAATGCGGCGTTTAGCCAGAATCGACGGCTTGAGGGTGGCATTAACAACAGGCGGCGATGCCGCAACGGGGTCAGCTCATGTTCCCGCAACAGGGCATTCAGCTGGCTTAGCGTATAGGGTTGACCATGACCAAAGGGCGTTTGCTCCGCCCGTGCCCACAGGCTGTGACGGTGAGGCACCACCACAATCAATCGCCCCTGCGGGGTTAGCACCCGCGCCACCTCATTCATCAAATCGCTGGCATTCTGGGCATGTTCCAACGCATGAATAAGCAACACCCGCTCTGCCCCGCCTGATCGGACTGGCCAATCGCCCTCTAACACCAGGCAGCTGGCGTTGGGCGCACGGTATGGCCAATTGATAACGCCCAGCTTGGCCGGCATTAGGGCAGCGGTGGGTATATTGGCGCTTAGATACGGCCGCAAAAATGGCAGGGGATAACCATAGGCTATCAGTTCAGTCAGGCTATCACCCCGTTTGTGGGGCAAGGCCGACCACCATTGCATCAGCTGATGACGCACCAGCTTTTTGATGACAGCCCCCATCGGCGAGCGATAGAATTCCCAATAGTTTAGAATATCACTGAACACCAGATGGCAACTTCATGATTAAGGTGATGCGAAATGACCAGCGATATTATCGTCAAAGCTGTACCCTGCCTGCAAGACAATTACGCATGGTTGCTGCATGAATCGCACAGCGGCCAAACCGCGGTCATTGATCCTGGTCAGGCCGAACCCATTTTGGCGGCGCTGCACAGCCAAGGTTGGACGCTAAGCCATATCATCAACACCCACCATCATGGCGACCATGTCGGCGGCAATTTGGCACTGTTGGCCGCCACCAACGCCCAACTTTATGCCTCAGCCTATGATTTGCAGCATCAGCGGATTCCTGGCAGTGATTCGGGGCGCGCCCACCCGCTGCATGATGGTCAGCCCCTGTTGTTGGGCACCCAGCCATTGACCACTATCGCGGTACCCGGCCACACCCTTGGCCATATTGCCCTGTATCATGCGCCACAAGATACCGAGCCAGGGTTGCTGTTTAGCGGCGACACCCTTTTTTCCCTTGGTTGCGGCCGTTTGTTCGAGGGAACCGCCCCGCAACTTTGGCAGTCTTTGAAACGCCTGCGCGCGCTGCCAGCCAACACACTGATGTATGCAGGGCACGAATACACCCTCAAAAACAGCAGTTTTGTTCGCTATTTGGGGTTAAATTCCCCTGAATTGGAGGAATATCTAACGAAATGCCAGCAAAAACGGAGCAAAAATCACCCTACCCTGCCCAATTTGATGGCCATCGAGCAAAATTTGAACCCTTTTTTGCGCGCTGATTGCCCCAAAGTGGCGGCAGCGGTCATGAATCATCGTGACGTCGAACCAGGCTTGGCCAATCAAGCTCTATCCCCCCAAGAGATTTTTGGCTATCTACGGCGCCTGCGCGATAATTTTTAAGGATGGCTGAATTCAAGTTTGAAGTGCAACAAGGTGGATATTTTGGGTGAAGGCCTCAAGAGGGGTGAGCCAGTTGAGGCTTTTGCGTGGTGTTAAGT
>VEQJ01000042.1 GCA_018883285.1 Alphaproteobacteria bacterium | reverse complement strand
AAGAGACAGATTCGGAACAGCTGGGGCGGTTGGTGCCCGCCTATGCCAGCTATGCCACCCGCGTCACCGATTTGCTGCGCGAATTGCAACAGCAGGCGCATGGCAAAATTAAGCTGGAAATCGTCAATCCTATTCCGTTTTCAGAGGAGGAGGATCGGGCGATTGCCTATGGGCTTAAGGCGGTGCCAATCAACCAACAGGAAAGCGTGTTTTTTGGCCTGGTCGCCACCAACGCCCTGGACGCGATTGAGGGAATACCGTTTTTTCAACCCGACCGCGAAACCTTTTTGGAATATGATCTGGCCAGGCTGATTGAGCGGTTGACCCGCAAGCAAAAACCGGTGGTTGGATTGTTCAGCGGCCTGCCCATTATGGGCGACACCGCTGGCCTGATGGCTGGCACCCCTACCCAACCGTGGATTATCTATAACCAGCTGTCCCGCGATTATGACGTGCGCCTTATTGCCTCGGATGGTTCGGGGATTGAAGACAATTTGGATCTGTTGGTGATTGTGCAGCCGCGCAACATTACCGAGCAGGCCATATTCAAAATTGACCAATTCGCCCTGCGCAAGGGGCGGATTATGGCCATGCTAGATCCCCTGCCCGAAACCGAACTGGGGGGGCTGAACATCGGCCGCCCGCCAAGCTATTTGGATGATGGGCTGCTGGCGCTGTTTCGTCATTGGGGGGTGAATGTATCCAAGGATCAGATTGTGTTGGATCCCGCCACCGCCCGCCAAATCACCCTGAAGCAGGGGGAAGGGGCGGTGCGCACCAACTATCTGCCCTGGTTGGGCATTGGTTCTGGCCTAATGAAGCGTGACGACCTGATGACCAGCGATCTATCCGCCCTGAATTTTGCCAGCGCGGGCTTTGTTGAGCCGGTGGAGGGTGCCAGCACCCAATTTACCCCGTTAGTAACCAGCAGCGATAAGGCCAGCCTGTTGCCGCGCACAGAACTACGCAATCTATCCAATCCCGATGATCTGTATAACAAACAGTCGGCAGCGGGCAAAAAATTGCCCCTGATTGCGCGCGTTACGGGCTCCATTACCTCACTCTACAGTGACCAGCCCAACAATCCCTTTGTGAAACAAGCGGGTCAAGGCTTTGTGGCCACTGGCAGCCAGGATTTGCGAATGGTGGTGATCGCCGACAGCGATTTTCTGGCCAATGATCAGTGGTTGGAGGTGCAGGAGTTTTATGGCCAGGTGGTGGGGCAACCCAAGGCCAACAATGGCGATTTGCTGTTTAACGCCCTGGACAATTTGGTGGGCAGTGATGCCTTAACCTCGCTGCGTTCGCGCGGCACCTCGCTGCGCCCCTTTGATCGCGTCAACAAATTGCAGGCTGAGGCCGAAAACCGTTTCCGTGAGCAGGAAAAACGCCTGCAGGAACAGCTAAAGGACACTGAGGCGCAACTGGCCAAGCTGCAAACTGGGCAGGATAATGGGGCGGTCGGCAAGGCCAACACCACCATCTCGGCCGAACAAAACGCCGCCGTTCAGCGTTTTCGTGCCGAGGTGGTATCCACCCGCAAACAGTTGCGGCAGGTGCAGGCCGCGCTGCAAGCGGATTTGCAGAATCTTAAGGTTCAATTGTTGTTAATCTGTACCTTGTTGGTGCCCGCCATTTTGTTGGTTATTATGACCGCCAGACTGCTGTTGATGAAAAATCGGCGGGCGGTTTGGACGGGCAGAGCCGTGGCGGCAACACCCACTATCACCCCCTCACCCAATCCCCAAGCGAACAAAGAGGTGTCTTAAGATGGCCATAGCCAATCGACTGAAAAAATCCGGTGCCTTTTGGCTGGGAATTGTGGCCATTGTGCTGGTAATCATCACGCTGGCCACGGGTCTTAAGCATTTTGTGCTTTCCAAGACGGCTACGGATGGCGCGACGGGCTTGTTGCTGCCCAAACTCGGCAGCCAGTTGGATAACCTGGCCAGCGTTACCATTAGGCGCGGATCGGCGGTGGTGCGGTTGCAGAAACAGGGGGACGATTGGGTGGTTGCGGATAAGGGCGGCTTTCCAGCGGAAACGGCCAACCTGCGCTCCCTGCTGCTTAGTCTGGCCAATATGCGAAAGTTGGAGGCGAAAACCAACGATCCCAACAATTATACCCAGTTGCAGGTTGAGGATCAGCGCGCGGAGGATGCTAAGGCTGACGGTAAAGCCGTGGCGGGTTCCACCCAAATTACCCTAAAAAATACTCGGGATGAGGTGGTAGCCGACCTGTTGGTTGGCAAGATTCAAACCCAAGGGGCGGCGGCGGGGCATGCCTATAGCTTTGTGCGGCTGGTCAACACCCCGCAAGTTTGGTTGGTGGACGGCGCCGCCAGCCTGCCCGCGGATAGCAGCTTTTGGCTGCGCGCCAGCGTTATCAACCTGCCCGTTGAGTCAGTCAAAACCTTAGAAATTCAACAGCCCAATGGCGGCAAGGCGGTGATTGGCCGCGATCAACCCGACCAAGAATTTCGCCTATTGAACCAACCCGCCGAAACCGAGCTGTTGTCGAAAAAAAGCCTACCCGGCCTGGCCGCCAATCTGGCCTTTATGGAACTGGATGATGTTGCCGACCAGGCGGCACGCCCCTTAGTCGGCGTTGACAAGCAAAGTTTGGGGCAAACCAGCTTTACTAGCTTTGCGGGTTTGGTGATAACCGCGCAATGGTCAACGATTCCTAGCGAAGCGGGCTGGGTCAAATTTTCTGCCAGCACCACCGCCGATGCCGATGATGCTAGCCGCCAAACGGCTGAAACCATTAACCGTGAATTGGGTCGCTGGCTGGTCAAATTGCCAGGCTTTAAGTACGATTTGCTGATTAAGCGGCTGGAATCCCTAGTGGTGAAATCAGTGACGCCCTAGTCTTTTCGTGCAAGTTTCTATCCCAACCAAGGCCAAGACGATGACCATGATACCACCAACGGCGTTAGCGGTTTTGTGGCGCGCTGCCCTGCTTGTCCTGCTGCTGGCTACGGTTCCTACCAGCTCTTGGGCAACGGATCATTCTAATACAATGGGCAATCATGCAGAACATAGCGAACATGACAGCCATGCGGCGCATCAAAACCATGCTAACCCTGCCGCATCGCCGCATGAAACCAGCCCCATCGAAGCGGCCGATACAATCAGCTTAGAATTGGTTGACGCCCCCCAGCTAGAGCCTGGCAAGGCCGTTACCGTCCGCTTTCGCCTGCGCCGTCAGGCTGATGGTAAAGCTTTGTCTTTTAAGGACTTAAAGGAGGTGCACACCAAAAAGCTGCATCTGTTTGTTAATGATTCCAGCCTGACCGACTTTTTCCATCTGCATCCCCAACCAACGGCCAAGGATGCCACCCTGTTCACCTTTCGCTTTACCCCCAACAAACCAGGCAATTACCAACTGTGGGCGGATATAACCCCGCTGGCTAAGGGTGCTCAGCGGCCAGCGCAGCAACAATTTTTGCCCGCCAGCCTTGCTGGCGTTAGCCCTGCCCCCAACCCCATCGATACCACGTTGGTTGATGAAGCAACCTTGGGGTCACTTAAGGCCAAGCTGTCCTTCGATCCGCCGCTTCAGTCCGATAAGGCGTCAATTGGCACGGTAACGGTAACCAATCTGGTGGGTCAACCGATACACAATTTGGAACCGGTTTTGGGGGCTTTTGCCCATGTGGTGGCCTATGCCAACAATGGCCAAAGCGTTTTGCACAGTCATCCGATGGGGAAAGAACCGAAAGGCGCCGCCGATCGCGCTGGCCCTACCCTGCAATTTCACTTGGCACCTGGCCAATCGGGTTTCATCAAAATTTTCGTGCAAATTCGCCTGGATGGGCGCGACCTAATCCTACCTTTTGGCGTTACGGTGCAGGATAAGGCTAAAGACTAACCCGCGCCCCACTTACCGCTCATAGTTTACCACCATGCTGGTGCGGGTCATTCCGCCCGCTGGCAATTCCATATTTTGGACAAAGCCTGGCCGATGCGGCTGCACGCTGGCGGGCGCATAGTCGCGCTGCTGTACCCGTTGGCCAGGATATGCTGTTGCATTGGGCAGTGGGCGCCCCAATCCCTGGGCAGCCGCCGTCCCCTGACGCTGTATGGCGGCCATCTGGTTAACGACGGGCACAACCGCCTGGTTATACAGGGTGTTCATGGGTTGCGCTGCCTGTTGCCCAAATTGTTGCCCAAACTGCTGCATCAATTGGTTAGAGGCGATTTGCAAGCTATCGGGGTTGTTTTCAAACAGGCTAATCATTTTTTGCTCAAAGGGTGAGCTGCCCAAATCCAACCCCTGCCCAACCTGCTGCACGGCGGTAAAGCCAAGGTACAACAGCAACAATTGGCCTGCATAACGGGTAAGAAACTGTGACATAACGTTAGTATCCTATAGATTGCTTAACATCCGCTTACATGGATGATGACAGCTGCCCCGCCAATTGCTGGAGGGTTTGTGGGTCAGCGGTTAAAAGATTGCCCATCCCATTCGATTGCATCTGTCCAACCAAATTCATTAATGCTTGCTGCTGTTTATCACCATTCATGCCTGTTGAGGCATAAACACCCTGGCCACTGCTTATGGCGGCAATATTGCGAATGGCAGGGGTTTTCGCTAGGCTTTCCACCCAACCAAACCCATGAAACAACACGATAATCAGAAAAATCTTACCGAATATCAGATTAACAAAAAGCTTTGCGTCCATCGCCGATTCCTCAATACCTTTGTGCCAGAAACTCTAAAACCTTCCTGCCCTCTTCACTGTTTAATATACGTCGCAATATCTTATAAATTGATTAACTGCTGTTGCCTTTGTGCAAAATAATGGTTCGCAGGGATTTTTTTCATTGATAAAAAAATTCAACCGATCCCAATATATAGCCAAGCTTTTCGTTGATATAAACTTGATAGATATCGATAAAATGGTTTTTACCATCTTATGGCAAAGGATTCTTAGATTCAGCGCGCCCACTCTAAAAACCACTTTCATCCACAGTCTTTATGGTAAAAGTAGGGTGCCCCATTCCATTTTTCTCGCCACCACTGGACGAACAGGATGCGGCTGATTATACCAAAAGACGGAAGTTGCATTTTTGATAGAACGGAGCCATCCCATGACCACGCCATCGCTAAATCCCGATGTTGTTGCCCGCATTCAGCAGGATTTGGCCGACAACGCCATTATGCTGTACATGAAGGGGTCACCCGCCGCCCCCCATTGCGGCTTTTCCAATGTGGTGGTGCAGATTCTGGCGCAGTTGGGGGTGCCCTATGGCAGCGCCGACATTCTATCCGACCCTGAATTGCGGCAAACCCTGAAAGATTTTTCCGATTGGCCAACCTTTCCACAGCTTTATGTGCAGGGTGAGTTGATTGGCGGATGCGATATTGTGCGCGAAATGTTTGCCAGCGGGGAATTGGCGGAGCTGTTAACCGCGCAGAATTTGTTG
Source organism: Alphaproteobacteria bacterium (assembly GCA_018883285.1). GTDB lineage: Bacteria > Pseudomonadota > Alphaproteobacteria > CAISOG01 > CAISOG01 > CAISOG01. The sequence goes on along the minus strand of VEQJ01000042.1, from coordinate 2,872 downwards.
CCCGCGCAACGCCCCGATTAACCCCCCGTCGCTATCCATGCCCGCCGACGCCCAACTGCCCGCCCATCAACCCCCTGAATGGTTTAGTCGCGCTAAGCGCCTTGTCCTAAAGGTTGGTTCATCCTCCCTCATCCATAATGGCCAGCTGAAACAAACTTGGTTTGCCAGCTTTCTGGCCGATTTGGCCACCTGGCATCAGGCGGGTAAGGAGCTGTTGGTGGTATCCTCTGGCGCGGTGGCGCTTGGGCGGGCAGGCTTAGGGCTAAGCCACCGCCCCAGACTGCTTAAGGAAAAACAGGCGGCCAGTGCTATCGGTCAAATCAAACTGGCGCATGCCTTTGACCTGGGCTTGGCCGCGCATAACATTACCGTGGCACAGGTGTTGCCGACCCTAAGCGATACCGAAAACCGCCAGCACTACCTGAATCTTTGCGAAACCCTGGGCACCCTTTTGGCGCAGCGGGTAATCCCCATCCTGAATGAAAATGACGCGGTGGCGAATGCTGAGCTTCGTTTTGGTGACAATGACCGCCTGGCCGCCCGCATTGCCCAGGTGATTAGCGCCGATACCGTCATTCTGCTATCCGATATTGACGGCCTCTACACCGCCGATCCCAATAAGGATCCATCAGCGCAACATCTGGCCGAGGTGCAGGAAATAACGCCGGAGATTGAGGCGATGGGGGGCGGCAGCGGATCCAACGTCGGTACTGGCGGCATGGCCAGCAAGCTGTTGGCCGCCCGCATTGCCACGACCGCCGGTTGCGACCTGCTGATTACCAATGCCAGCCCGCTGCATCCCCTTACCACCCTGCTGCAGGGGGGGCTCCACACCCGCTTTATCGCGCGGCAGGCACCGATGGCGGCGCGCAAACAATGGCTGGCGGGCTGTTTGAATCCGGCGGGCAGTCTGAGCATCGATGCGGGTGCCGCCAAGGCCTTGCAACGGGGGGGCAGCCTGTTGGCGGTTGGCACCACCGCGGTGCAGGGCGATTTTGATCGCGGCGATGTGGTCACGGTTTTGGATGCAAACGGACAGCGGCTGGCCAACGGCCTGGTGCAATACAGCGCGGCGGAGGCACGACGCCTGTTGGGTCACAAAAGCCAGGAGTTTGAGGAAATTTTGGGCTTCAGCAACAACGACGCCCTGATCCACCACAATGATTTGGCCTTGCTTTAACCGATGCAGCCCTGCAAGCCCGTTCCCCCCTTGCGCTAGGCCATAATCCTACCATAAATTTTCGGTTATATCTTATGATAAGCGTACCAATGATTTGTGACCTAGCCTTTCCATCCAACCATTCCCCCTGTCTTTAGGAGTTTTTGCCATGAAGCTGAGATTTTTAACCGCCCTGCTGGCCGTATCCTTTTTGCTGGTGCAGCTTAGCGGTTGTGCAACCCGCAGCCAGAACACCTATGACGCCAAAGAGGTGGGCAAGACTACATCCGTCAGCTTTGGCACGGTGCTTTCCGTCCGTAACATCCAAATTCGCGGCGAAAACACAGGGGCTGGCGCCGTGTTGGGCGGTGCAACGGGCGCAGGTCTTGGCAATCTAACGGGCAAGGGGCGCGGTAAAGACTGGGCGACTGGTGTTGGCCTGGTGGCTGGTTTAGCCGCTGGCGCCCTGGCGGAACAGGCGATTTCCGATCGCGATGGCCTGGAATACACCATCACCCTGGAAACCGGCAACACCATTGTTGTCACCCAGGAATCGAAAGAGGGTGAGCGGGTGATGGCGGCGGGTGAGCGGGTGATGGTGCAAACCACTGGCGAATACCAACGGGTATTGCCCGCCAACAATCTGCCGACGGAAATTAAACGGCCGGCTGGCGTTAAGGTGGTCGATTAATTAGAGGGCTGGGCAGCGGGTTAAAAGAAGGCTATGCTCTTGGTTAGGTCTTTCTTCATCCGCCGCCTGTTTCAGGGCATATGAAAAACTCACCCCAATCCAAATTCGCAAAGGTTATTTGAAATGAAGCTGTCCGTTATGCGCTCCACCGCCGCCCTTCTCGCCATTATGGCCTGTATCGCTATCCCCTTGACGTCGGCGCAGGCACAAAATGCTGCATCCTCAGCCCCTAAGGCGCCCTCTGAGCCTGCAAAATCGGCGGCGCCCCTTAGCCGTGAGGATGTGCGCGCCATTGTGCGTGAGGTGATTGCTAAGGAGCCGCAGCTGATCGTCGAATCGGTCAACAGGGCACAAATGGAAGAACAGGCGGCGCAGGCAAAAAAGCGTGATGATCTGATCAAAACCCGCAAAAAAGATTTGACGGCCGACACCGATAGCCCGGTGGCGGGCAATCCCAAGGGGGATGTCACCATTGTGGAGTTTTACGACTACAATTGCGGCTATTGCAAAATACAGGCGCCCACCCTGAAAAAAGCGGTGGAGGAGGATGGCAACGTCCGCTGGGTCTTTAAGGACAAGCCTTTCCTGCGCCCCGAATCATCGATTGCCGCCAAGGCCTCTATCGCCGCCGCCCGCCAGGGTAAGCATTTGAATCTGCATATGGCGCTGATGACCCTTAAAAAACCCATTGACAGCGAAGCCGTGGTGTTTGAGGCGGCCGAAAAAGCTGGGTTGGATGTGGCGCAGCTGAAAAAGGATATGGCCGATAAGGCGGTCAGCGATGCCCTGGCGCGCAGCCTGAAATTGGCCGAAGATCTGGGCATTCAGGGCACCCCCTTTATGGTCATTGGCGATCAAACCTTCCCTGGCGCGGTGCAAGAAAGCCAGATTAAGGCCGCGATTGCCGAAGCCAGAAAGAAAAAATAACAGCATAACTGCACGAAAGGCTTTTCCAATCGTCAAAGGCTGGTTATAGTTCATTCCTTATTCCCCGGTAGCTCAGTGGTAGAGCGGTCGACTGT
>VEQJ01000303.1 GCA_018883285.1 Alphaproteobacteria bacterium | reverse complement strand
ACCGAGTATCTGGCGCCGATTATCGCGGTGCGGGTGGTGGCAGATTTGGCGCAGGCGGTGGCGCACATCAACCATTATGGCAGCCACCATACCGACAGCATTATCACCGATGACCCGGCGGCGGCGGCGGCCTTTTTGGCGCAGGTTGACAGCGCAATGGTGCTGCACAACGCCAGCACGCAATTTGCCGATGGGGGGGAATTTGGCTTTGGCGCGGAAATCGGCATTGCGACAGGCCGCCTGCACGCCCGTGGCCCCGTTGGGCTGGAACAGCTGACCACCTACAAATACCACCTGTTGGGCAACGGCCAATGCCGCCCCGTGTAGGTTGGGTGTTTAGCGGGCTGGTGGGCTGCTTTCCTGGCTCGCTATAGCAGTTAGACCTAACCAAAATACCCCGTATGGTCGGCCAGGATTTTGGTGCCGATGGCGATCATGATAAGGCCGCCCAGGACTTCGGCGGTTTTGCCCGCCTTGGTGCCGATATAATGGCCGGTCATGATGCCAATGGTCGCCATCAAAAAGGTGGCCGCCCCAATCATCGCCGCCATCACCCAAATGCTGATATTCAACAGCGCCAGGGTGGCACCAACCGCCATCGCATCAATGCTGGTGCCGATAGCGGTCAGGATAAGGACGCTGATTTTGTGCGATTCCTTGCGCTCCCCCGCCTCATTATGCAGCCCTTCATAGATCATTTTGCCGCCGATAAGAGACAGAATGGTAAAAGCCACCCAATGGTCAAAGCTGGCCATAAAACTGCTGGCCATCAAGCCCAACAGCCAGCCAATGACGGGGGTCAGGGTTTCGACGCTGCCAAAAATCAGGCCGATGCGCATGGCATAGCCAAGTTTGGGTTTTTTCAGGGCGACCCCCTTGCTGGTGGCGGCGGCAAAGGCATCGGCCGACATGCTAAAGGCAATTAGGGTGTTGGATATAGCGCTCATGAATCAAAAACTCTGGGTTGGGATGGGGCAGGTCGTTACGGGATGGTTTGCTGGTGGGGTAAAAGGGCAGGGCGGTAAGAGGGGGGCGGGGTAGGGCGCGCCTAGTTCTGCCCGAAAAACTCTTGTGCGACCGCGGCCACCTCCTCAGGCGTTTCGGCGGATCGCATCTGCCAATCCAGGCCGCTGCGTTTGGCCAGACCGCTCAACACACGGCCGCTGCCAACCTCGATCACCGTTTTTACCCCCTGTTGATGCAGGGTTAACAGGCTTTCGCGCCAACGGACAGGGTGGCAAAGTTGTTGAACCAGCAGGGTTTTGACCTCCGTCGCCGATTGGCAGGGCTGCGCCGTGACGTTCATGACCACCGGTACCACGGGATCCGCCGCCGCCACCGTGGCTAAGGCGTGCTGCAACTGCTCCGCCGCTCCCGCCATCAGGGGGGAGTGGAAGGCGCCGCTGACGTTCAACGGCATCCACCGCACCTTGGGCAGGGCGCGCGCCAGATTGCCGGCCAGCTCCAGCGCCGCCACCTCACCACTCAACACCAATTGCCCATCGGCGTTGTCGTTAGCCGCCACGCACACCCCCGCGCTTGCGGCCTGCTGCACCAATTGCGCCGCATCCTCTGCGCTGGCACCCAGCAGGGCAGCCATAGCGCCAGGCTTGCTCACGCCCGCCTGCTGCATCAACTGGCCGCGCAACCGTACCAAGCGCGCGGCGTCAAGCCAATTCAGGCACCCCGCCGCCGCCAGGGCGCTGTATTCGCCCAGCGAGTGTCCCGCGACATGGCTGACCCGCTGTTGCTGGGTTGGTTGCGACAAAGATAGGCCAAAATCCTGCTGCCACACCGCCATCACCGCCAAACTGACGGCCAGCAGGGCGGGTTGGGCAATGGCGGTATCGGTCAAGGCCGCCTCATCATCGCCCCACATCAATTGCGACAGCGGCAGGGATAGGGCGTCGTCAACCTGTTGAAA
>VEQJ01000302.1 GCA_018883285.1 Alphaproteobacteria bacterium | reverse complement strand
GGCTAAGCCTGCGCCAATTGCGATGGCCAATAACGATTTCACGCTGGATCACGGCCATGTCGTGCTGGCAGCGATTACCAGCTGCACCAACACCTCTAACCCCGACGTGCTGTTGGGGGCGGGGCTGGTCGCCAAAAAAGCCCGTCAGCGCGGGTTGACCAGCAAGCCTTGGGTGAAAACCAGCCTGGCTCCGGGCAGTCAGGTGGTCAGCGACTATCTGCAAAAATCGGGACTGATGAAAGAGCTGGAGGGGTTGGGTTTCTATCTGGTCGGCTATGGCTGCACCACCTGCATCGGCAACTCGGGCCCCCTGCCTGAAGCGGTGGAGGAGGCGATTGGCGCCGCCGACCTGAATGTGGCCGCCGTGCTGTCAGGCAACCGCAATTTTGAGGCGCGCATTCACCCGCTGATCAAATCCAACTACCTGGCATCGCCCATGTTGGTGGTGGCCTTTGCGATTGCGGGCACGATGAACATCGACCTGGTCAACGATCCGTTGGGGACAGACTCTAAGGGAAACCCCGTCTTCCTGCGCGATATTTGGCCGACGCAGACCGAAATTCGTGACGCGGTGCACGCCTTTTTGACCCCCGATATGTTCAAAAGCCGCTACGCCAACGTCTTTCTGGGCGACAGCTATTGGCAGGCGACCAAGGCACCGACGGGGCGCACCTATGAATGGGATGCGGGTAGCACCTATGTGCAAAATCCGCCCTATTTTGATGGGTTGGCGCGTGAATCCGCCACCAGCGTTGACGATATTAAGGGGGCACGCCTGTTGGCCAGTTTTGGCGACAGCATCACCACCGACCACATCAGCCCCGCTGGCAACATCAGTGACAACAGCCCCGCGGGCAGCTATTTGGCGCAGCATCAGGTGCGGGAGCTGGACTTTAACTCCTACGGGGCGCGGCGCGGCAATCATGAGATTATGATGCGTGGCACCTTTGCCAACAAGCGGATCAAAAACGAACTGCTGGGCGATAAGGTGGGCGGCTTTGCCCGCCATGTTGATGCTGATGAGCCTTTGCCCATCTATGACGTTGCCATGCGCTATCAGGGTGATGGGGTACCGCTGATCGTGGTGGCGGGTAAGGAATATGGTACGGGATCCAGCCGTGACTGGGCGGCTAAGGGTACCCGCCTATTGGGGGTTAAGGCGGTGTTGGCCGAAAGCTTTGAACGTATCCACCGATCCAACCTGATTGGCATGGGGGTGTTGCCGCTGGTCTTTCTGAACGGCTTGACCCGTCATGATCTGGATCTGAGTGGTGAGGAAAGCTTTGACCTGACTGGCCTGGCGGGTGGCCTGCGCGTGGGTATGGAACTGACCCTAAGCATCACCTATCCCAATGGCCGCAACCGCCATTTGCAGGTGAAGGCCAGGATCGATACGCCCGAAGAAATCGACTATTTCCTCAACGGCGGCATCCTGCCCTATGTGTTGCGCAAACTGGCGGGGTAGGTCACATGCATTTCAGCACCCCGCCCACCCCCTATTGCCAAAAATTTGGTGACTTCACCATTCGGCATGCGCGCGGGCGGGATGATTTGATTGCCAACATCGAATTGCAACTGCCTGAATATGGCGATTACACTTGGCCAATCGATCATGTGATGGAAATATGGGGGCGTTACCCCTATGCCATCTATCTGCTGTGGGAGGGGGATAGGGTGATAGGCAATTTTCACCTGTGGCCAGCCGATGATGATTGGGCGGATTCGTTTTTGGCGGGGCAGGCTGGCTATAAAGACTTCACCCCAAAATCTTTGGCCGAGGTGTTATCAAATGATGGATGTCAACGCTGGCGGGTAAGTAGCCTGATTATCCATCCCGACTACCGCAAACCCTCAAAGATGAACCCGATTGGCTTTTTGCTGGCCGCCGCCCTGAATGATTGGGCAGAAACAGCGGCGCTGACCTATCC
>VEQJ01000301.1 GCA_018883285.1 Alphaproteobacteria bacterium | reverse complement strand
CCGTCCCAACAGCCCCAGGCGGCGATAGGCCACCGGCGCGCCAAAGGCATAGGTGAACTGCACAAACGGCTTACCCGCGGGCAAGGCCTGAAAAACCGCCGACAGAATCTTGGCCTGCACCCATTTGGGCATGCCAATTAGGGGCAGCCCCGAAACAATCGCCCCAATCGTACCAATATCATGACGGGCTATCAGCTTTGCCAGCTCAGCCGCATCACCATTAACAATCAAAACGGCGGGGAATTTGCGCCGCAAAACCTTAACCAGGGCGGGATCCCGTTCAACCACCACCAATCTTTTCGCGCTTACCCCCTGTTGCAACAGGGCGCGGGTAAAGGCACCCGTGCCACCGCCCAATTCCACCACCCATTCATCCGGCGATAATTTGGGCAGATTATCGACCATGGCGGCTGCCAGCCAACGGCTGCTAGGCGCGACCGCACCAATGGCATAGGGGCGACGCAACCATTTGGCAAAAAAACGCAGATGCTCTATCATCCAATGACCAAAGGGAGTGGCAACATTAAGCAAAGAATTCATAAAACCAGCACCCCTCTTATAATGAGTAGAAAATTATTATATAAACTATTTAGAGAACATCAATACAAAAAATACTTTTTATACTGTATTTGATCCCGACATCAACCACCAGCTATCCCAACGCCACCACCTCACCAACCTGCACAGCAAAATTATCACAGCAGAGGAACATAGCATCCTATGCGGTGCATACCAAGGGTTTTTTCCCCCGTTGAACACCCACACCAAGATTTCCCCCCCCAAACCATGACGCTACCCAAGGCTGGCGGGGGTGGGATAAAGTCCACCATTAAAGAGCTGGACAATGCCCAACATTTCGCAACATACCCTTCACAGTGCGGCCATGACCGCCGCCTTAAAGGCTGCCCACCCCTGGTTGGGGGCAGCCATGCCGAATCCGACGGTTGGTGCCGCCGCCTTTTCGGCCGATGGCCAGCTGTTGGCCGCCGCCGCCCATCAACGGGCGGGCGAACCCCATGCCGAAGCCCTCATGCTGGCGGAGTGTCACCGCCAAGGCCTGCTTAGCCAGGTCGACACCCTGGCCATCACCCTGGAACCCTGCAACCACCAGGGGCGCACCCCCGCCTGCAGCGCGCTGATTATCGATTCGGCGGTTCGGCGGGTGGTTTATGGAGCGGGCGACCCAAACCCGCAGGCTGCTGGCGGTGTCGCCAGGTTGCGGGCGGCGGGCATAGCGGTTACGGGCGGGGTAGCGGAGCAGGCCTGCCTGCTGCAACTGGCGCCATTTTTGTATCACCAACAGACGGGATTGCCCTGGATCACGGTAAAGGTGGCGCAGCGGCAGAATGGCGGGATGATTCCCGATCCTGGCGCCAAAACTTTTACCGCCCCCCCATCCCTGCTGCTGGCGCATCGCATGCGCAAAAAGGCGGGCGCGATCGTGACGGGCAGCGGGACAATCCTGGCCGACAATCCCCTCTTCACCGTTCGCCGCTTGCCCGACTTTCCCCAGGTGCGACGGCATCTGGCCATTCTGGATCGGCGCGGCCGTGTGCCAGCCGACTATCTGGCGGCAGCGGCGGATCGTGGGTTTGCGGTAGCGGTAGCCGACGACTTTGGCCAAGCCTTAACCAATTTAGGACGCGCAGGCGTGCTGGAAGTGTTGGTGGAGGCGGGATCTACCCTGCTGGCCAGTATCCAGGCCAGCGGCCAATGGAATCTGTGGGTCACCATCACCCAGGGGCTAAATGGCGGCGGGGATAGGGTGGATTGCCAACTGAACCCCGCCCATTATTTGCCATTTCAGCCATCGTCCTTTAAGTTGGATGACTGGCTGCCCCAGGCCTAAATGCCCAACGCCTAGCCGCAAACGCCCAAAACCGACCATCGATTCAACAAACAACAAAAATTTCCACGATGCTACAGCAC
>VEQJ01000300.1 GCA_018883285.1 Alphaproteobacteria bacterium | reverse complement strand
ACATAGCGGGCTAGCATATCCACCTCACAATTGACCTGATCCCCCACCCGCAAATCGCAAAAGGTGGTGTGATGCCAGCTGTGCGGGATCAGCATGATCTGAAAACCATCGGGCAACAAGCTGTTGATGGTCAGCGAGGTGCCGTTGAGCGCCACCGATCCCTTTTCCGCAAAAAAGGGCAGCAGGTCGGGCGGCGCGCGCAGCGTCATCTGCCAATAGTCGGCCTGGGCGGCAATCTCCGTAATGGTGAGCAGGCCATCAACATGGCCAAAAACAAAATGGCCATCAATGGTGTCGCCCAGTTTGAGGGAGGGTTCCAGGTTCAGCCGCCCCCCCTGCTGCCAGCTGGCCGCCGTCGTGCGTGCCAGGGTTTCGGGCGACAACTGCACCTCAAAATGCCCCGCATCGCCCGCCACCACGGTCAGGCATACACCGTTGCAGGCGATCGACGCCCCCAGCTTTGCCCAGCTTGCCGCGTGCGGGGTGGCGATGCTCAGCCGTAGGCTGCTATTCGATTCCCAGGTTAAGCGGTCGATGGTGCCGATAGCCTGAATAATGCCAGCAAACATGGGTTATTCCTCAACAATCGTGCCGTTGCCCGGGTTGCTAATCGGGTCGGTGCGTAGCTCATCAATAAAGGATTCAAAATCGCGGGCTTCGTTAAAATCCTTGTAAACACTGGCATAGCGAACATAGGCCACCTTGTCTAAGGCTTTCAGGCAGTCCATGACCTTTTCCCCAATCATATCGCTGGCAATAATCGGTTCGCCCAGGCTTTCCAGCTGGCGGACGATGCCGTTGACCATTTGTTCCAGGCGGGGCAGATCGAATGGCCGCTTGCGCAGCGCCACCGTCATGGATCGCAACAGCTTATCGCGCTCAAACGGCTCCACCCGCCCGCTGCGTTTCATGACCTGAAATTCGCGCAGCTCCACCCGTTCAAAGGTGGTAAAGCGGGCGGCGCAGTTGGCGCAAAAACGGCGGCGGCGGATAGCACTGCCGTCATCAGATGGCCGCGAATCCTTAACCTGGCTGTCGTTTGAGCCGCAGAAGGGACAACGCAAGCGACTATCCCAACAAACGGGTATAAATGGGGAAGGCGTTGGTCAGCTGACGCACCTGTTGCTTCACGCGCTGCAGCACGACCTTATCCAGGCTGCCATCCGCCTGAATCCCATCGAACACATCGCCGATCAGGTTGCCAACACTCCGCCACTCCTCCAACCCAAAGCCACGGGTGGTGCCAGCGGGTGTGCCCAACCGAACGCCAGAGGTGATCGCTGGCTTCTCAGGGTCAAAGGGGATGGCATTTTTGTTGCAGGTGATGCCCGCATGATCCAACGCGCCCTCAGCCTGCTTACCCGTGATGCCCTTAGGGCGCAGGTCAACGGTGATCAGGTGGCTGTCGGTGCCGCCCGTGGTGATGGCCACGCCCCGCTCCACCAAAGTTTTGGCCAGCAGGCGGCAGTTGGTTACCACATTGTGGGCATAGGTTTGAAAGCTGGGCTGCAACCCCTCACCAAAGGCGACAGCCTTACCCGCGATCACATGCATCAGGGGGCCACCCTGCAACCCAGGGAAGACCGCCCGATTGATCGCCTTACCCAGCTCCTCATCATTGGTCAGGATCATGCCGCCCCTTGGGCCACGCAACGTCTTGTGTGTGGTGGTGGTCACGACATGGGCGTGGGGCAGGGGGCTGGGGAAAGCACCACCCGCGACCAGGCCAGCAAAGTGCGCCATATCGACCATCAGGTAGGCACCGACGCTGTCGGCAATCGCCCGAAACTTGGCAAAGTCGATGATGCGGGAATAGGCGGAACCGCCCGCGATAATCAGCTTAGGTTTGTGTTGCTCGGCCAGCCGCGCCACCTCCTCATAATCAATCAGCTGATCATCCTCACGCACGCCATAGGGCACGCCCTTAAAC
>VEQJ01000299.1 GCA_018883285.1 Alphaproteobacteria bacterium | reverse complement strand
GGCGACAAACTGCTGCTGGTGGATGATCAGGCGGCGGTTCATTTTGCCTGCAACGCGGTGGTTCATGGCCAGAATATCGTGATGCCCACCATTACCGATGGCCTGCGCCAGAATTTGACCAGCCTGGGCTTTACCCTGCACGAATTGCCGTTGGATAGCTATCTGATGGCGGGCGGTGCCAGCCGCTGCCTAACCCTGAAATTAACCGATTAGCAGCGGTTTGGGTGCAAACTGTTTAGCGGCACGGGTGTTGCCATGGGTGTTGACACCACCTGCCAGCTGATGGAGCCTATAGGCCATGGAAGACGCCGCAATTTTCGATTCCGCCCGCCAGGCGCTGTACGTGCTGTTGATGATCAGCGCGCCGATTATGCTGGTCGCCCTGACCATCGGGTTTGTCATTTCCCTGTTCCAGGCGCTGACCCAAATGCAGGAACAAACGCTGGCCTTTGTGCCAAAGATTCTGTTGGTGTTTGTGGCGTTGTTGGTGCTGATGCCCTTTATGTACAGCACGCTGCGCACCTTTACGGAGGAAATTCACGACCGCATCGTCCAAATTGGCACGGGCAACGGATAGCCGTGATGCAATACAGCCTGGATCAACTGTTAAGCGGCAATTTATACGCCCTGCTGTTGATATTTATGCGCATTGGCGGGGCGATGATGTTCCTGGCCGGGTTGGGGGAAAGCTTTATTCCCGCCCGCGTCCGTTTGGCCTTAAGCATGTTAATCAGTCTGTTGCTGTTACCGATATTGGGATCGCAACTGCCCGAACCATCGGCGCAATTGGGCATTGTGTTTCACCAATTGGCTACCGAGCTGGTCATCGGCTTTACCATCGGGCTGGTCAGCCGCCTGATGCTGGCCGCCTTGACCAGCGCGGGCACCTTTATCGCGTTTCAGATGAACCTTAGCAATGTGTTCACCCATGATGTCACCATGGCCGCCCAGGGCAGCGTGATTGCCAATTTCCTTAGCCTGGTTGGGTTGGTGGCGATCTTTGCCACCGATCTGCATCACGGCGCCCTGCGCTCCCTGGCTGACAGCTATAACCTGTTTCCCCCCCTGATCCTGCCCCCGCCTGGCGATTTGGCCGATATGATGGGCAAGCTGGTTGGCTATAGCTTTTTGGTGGCCTTGCAGATCAGCGTGCCCTTTGTGATGTTGGGGGTGTTGATGCAGCTGTCCTTTGGCCTGATTAACCGTTTGGTGCCCAGTTTGCAGGTGTTTTTTCTGGCAACCCCGGCGGTGGTGGCATCAGGTTTTGCACTGTTGGCCATCGCCCTGCCCGGCATGTTGGCCTGGTTCCTGCGATCCTATGACAACAGCTTTTCTTTCATATTGGTGCGCTAAGCTTTAAGAATGCTATAGAGCGTTTTCGCTTAAGGGGTTGCAACAGCGGGGGGAGGCAGAGTTGGCTGAAGACCAAGACAAGGAACAGAAGACTGAGGAACCGACCCAGCATAAGTTGGATGAGGCGCGCAAACGCGGGCAGGTGGTAACCAGCCGCGAGCTAACCAGCGCCAGCATGTTGTTTGCTGGCTTTCTGGCGGTGGCGGTCATTCTGCCAATGTCGGCGACCAGCCTAATCAGCGATATGCGTGGCTTTATCGAACAGGCACCAATGGCCAGGGTCGATGAAAACTCTGCCCGTCAGATGATGGAGCCGATGATGCGCGCCCTGGTCATCGGCGCGCTGCCCACCATGGCCTTGCTGCTGTTTGTCGCGATTGGCAGCTATCTGATGCAGCATGGTTTTGTCTGGTCGGCGGAATCGTTGAAGCCCACCCTGTCCAAAATTTCGCCCTTAAGCGGGTTTAAGCGCCTGTTCGGCATGAAAAATTTGGTGGAATTTGTCAAAACCCTGATAAAGGTGGCCTTGGTCGCCTGTATCACCTTTGGCTTTGTGTGGCCGTATGTGCAGCATTTGGAA
>VEQJ01000298.1 GCA_018883285.1 Alphaproteobacteria bacterium | reverse complement strand
GCGCATGACAGCCCAAACGCCCCCCCAATTCCTGATAACCCGCCCTAGCGGCCTGGCGCAGCGGACAGCCCGCCGCCTGCAAACCCTGGGCTGGGGCAGCCTGATCGCGCCGATGGTGTCGATCGTGCCGACTGTACAGCCGCCCTTCTTGCCGCCAGCAATGCCGCCGCCTGTTCACGCCCCTGCCCCCGTCTATCAGGCGGTGCTGATTACCAGCCAACATGGCCTGCAGCAATGGGCGCTGCAGCAAACGAATCGCGGCACGCCCGTGCTGTGCGTTGGCGGTGCCAGCGCTGATCTGGCTAAGGCGTTGGGCTTTGTGCGGGTTGAGGCGGCGGCGGGCGATGCCGATTCCCTGGCCAGCTTGGTTATCGCCAGACTGTCGCCACAGGCGGGCGCGTTGGTGCATCCCACCGGCCAGGGCTTTCGGACGCAGGATTGGGCACGGCTTCGCGCCCATGGCTTTGTGGTCGATCAGCCAAAGCTGTATCGCCAGCAGCCCATCACCGAATTGCCCGCCGAGGTGATCGCGGCGTTGCGGGGCGGGACACTGACGGCGGTATTGTTCTATGCCCCACGCAGTGCCCGCCTGTATGGCCGATTGGCGATGCAGGCTGGTTTGATGGCGGCGCATCATCGGCTAAGCGCGCTGTGCCTTAGCGCGGCAATAGCCAAGGAAGTTGGGCAGGAATTGGCGGCATCACCCCCGCCGCCGCCCGCCATCCAGCCGCCGCCAAACCGCCATAACGGCCTTAGCTGGCAACGGATTCTGGTGGCGAAACAGCCGACGGAGGCCTGCCTGCTCGACCAGCTTGTCGAAGTCTGGGGCAGGCCGTAAACTATCCCCGTTATTCCTTTTGACCTTTCCTTACGTAAGGTGCCGCCCCATGTCCAAACCCACCACCAATTCGACCCCCACCCCATCCGATCAAGTGGTTGAGGCTGCATCGGTCGCCCTGCCCGCGGGCGAAGCCGCTAACGCCACGGCCAATCCCGCCGGCAACCAGGCGACTGAGGCGGCCAGCGCACGGCCAGAAATGCCTAAGGGGCGGGCATCGGCGGAGTGGGCTGCCCCATCATCGGGCGGCGCCGATACCAGTGGCGCGGCGGGCGGCAAGCCATCGCAGGGGCGCGGCTGGTCAGGGATGATCGTGCTGGTGGTGGTCATTGTGGCCTGTTTTGGCGCCTGGCAATGGTGGCAACAACATGGGCGGCAGGCGTTGCGGACGCAATGGTCAGGCGGGCAGAGCAGCACCATGGCCAATCCCGCTGAGGAGGAGGGCATCGTGGATGAATCCCGTGATACCCAAGACAGCGGCGCGGCGGCTGACGATTCTGGCACCGCCGCCAACACCGACAGCCAGTCCGCCGATACGGATGGCGGCGCGGCCAGCAACCCAGCCAGCAGCCCAATCGACGACAATGACCGCACCAACCGCTTTCTAAAACAACGGGTGGCGGAGTTGGAACAGCGGCTGGCTGAAGCGCGGCAGCAGGGTTCGGCGGCTAAGGCGGGCAGCGCGACAGCCCTGGAGGCGTTGGCGGGTAGCGCCCTAGGCGGCCTATCGGGCGGAGCGCCATCACCCTTTACCCAGCCCGCTGCCCGTGCAGGGGCGGCAGCACCCCTGGTAGCCAGCCAGGATGCGATGCAGATTAAGCAACGCTTGGAAAAATTGGAACAGGCAGTCGCCCATCAGGCCAGCCAGCAAACCGTTTGGCAACGACGGCAAACCGCCTATCTGCTGTTGAATCAGATTCGTCAACAGGTGGCGGCGGGGCAAGCCTTTCGCGCGCAATCGGCCAATTTGGCACAGTTGGTGGGGGATCTGGCGGGGGCGGGTGAAAGCCTGCAAACCCTGCAATCCCTAAGCCTGCAGGGGGTGCCCAGCGTTGGGCAATTGCGCCAGTACTATGCCGATGCCGCCCGCCAAGCCTGGTC
>VEQJ01000297.1 GCA_018883285.1 Alphaproteobacteria bacterium | reverse complement strand
GCCAACGGCAAAAACGACGATGAATATTGCTCCAGTGGCCATAATCAGCGGGAATGTCCCGCACAGGCGCGCCCGTCCTAAGCCACCACAAAACACCGTTAATAAACAGCCTATTATCTTTTGCTATTCCGCCCCATGAACCCTTTCTGCCCGGCAAAAGAGGCTCTAACCTCTCCCAAACTTTGTCCGATAAATCATGGCGATGGTGAATCGGTATCTTATCCATAACAAAAACTTCTGCTTAAAAATAACACAACAGGAGACTTATAACATTTTTTATCTCATGACTGCACTATTTAAGGACTATCGCGAAAAATTTAAGAAGGCGTGATTGCCTACCCCCGTAGACCCAATTCTTTCCTGGCGGCCTCGGCGAGAAAGCCTGAGCGGGTCATGCCAAACTGTTTGGCTCTTTCATCAATCAGGGACAACAGATCAGGGTCGATACTGGCGTTAAAGCGGACAGGCTCTTTTTTCGGCATCTTAACCCCAACCACAAAATAGGCGGCGGCGTTTTGGCAATCAGGATTTTTTAAAATGTCCTCCAACCTACTGGGCGCGGGCAAGGCCAACCCCGCCTCTACCATCATGGCCACATGCCCCTGCAACGCTTCCTGCGCCATATCCTTTGCCTCATCCACGGTTGTGCCCGCGGTGATGCAGCCAGGGAAATCAGGAAAGCTAACCCCAAAATCCGATTGTTTCTCTTTATGAATTACCGCAAGATAATTGGTCATTGCCCCCCCCTATTTTAAGCCTGCCTGTTTCAAAATACTGATCAACGTTCCCTTTGGCAGATCCCGTTTGGGATGGGGCACCGTCACAACCCCCTGTTTTGCGGGATGCTTAAAGTGCCAATGACTGCCGCTGGTGCGTGCATGCACCCAGCCGTGCTTTTGCAACAGCTTAATAATTTCCAAACTGTTCATGACTTAATAATACACAACAAATGTGTAAAAATCAAGGGGGCGCTTACCGCATTGCGTGTCAAGACAACAGCTAGTCAATCTTAACGATGCGCAGCACGTTGGTGGCGCCGGATTGGCCAAAGGGTACGCCGGCGGTGATAACGATGGTGTCCCCCTGATCGGCGAATTGATTGGCCACCGCACATTTTTTCGCCTTCACCACCATTTCATCAAAATTGTGAATATCCTCCGTCACCTGCGGGTGGATACCCCAAACGATGGCCAGTTGGCGCGCCGTTAACTTCTTGGGGGTCAGCCCCAAGATGGGGGCATAGGGGCGTTCGCGCGCAACGCTAAGCGCGGTTTTACCGCTGCTGCTGAAACACACGATCACCTGCGCGGCCACGGTTTGGGCGGCCTTGCAGGCGGCCACCGTAATGGCATCCATCACATTGGCTTCTGGTTCGCCATGCACCGCATCCAGAATAGGGCGATACAGCACATCACGCTCCACCGTTTCGATAATGCGGTTCATCATCGCCACCGATTCAACGGGGAATTGCCCGCTGGCGCTTTCGGCCGACAGCATCACCGCGTCTGCCCCATCAAAAATGGCGGTCGCGACGTCAGAGGCTTCGGCGCGGGTGGGCGCAGGGTTGCTAACCATCGAATCCAACATTTGGGTGGCCACCACCACCGGCTTGCCCGCCTGGCGACAGGCGCGCACGATCCGTTTTTGCAAGCCGGGCACCTGTTCGGGCGGCAACTCCACCCCCAAATCGCCGCGCGCCACCATCACCCCATCGGCCAGCGCGATCAGCTCATCCAAACAATCCATCGCCGATGGCTTTTCCAGCTTTACCATCAATTTGACCTTATCACCCGCCAGTTGGCGTGCCTCAATCACATCTTCTGGCCGCTGGACAAAGGATAACGCGACCCAATCGATGTCCAGGGTCAGGCCAAAAGCCAAATCTTCCCGATCCTTCTTAGTAATAGCGGGCAGGGGCAGAATCGCCCCCGGCACGTTCAACCCC
>VEQJ01000296.1 GCA_018883285.1 Alphaproteobacteria bacterium | reverse complement strand
CGATGGATAGCGTTCGGTCAGCTTGAGATCCTCAGATTACAAGGCCATGCCAACCGCGCTGCAAAAATCAATCAGGGTGGGGCGGGTAAAGCCATCGGCGGTAAAATCCTGTTTCAACAGTGCTTCCCATATTTCCACACAACGATCGGGGCGGAAATTGAAAAAATGCAGGCCATCCTGGGCGCGCATGGGGGGACAGCCGGGCAGGGCGATGGGGGGTAGATTTTCATCGCTGTAACCCGCCGCATAGCCCGCCTCAATCGCCGCCATAGCATGGGTAAAGGATGGGGTGGCATCGGCAAAGCTGGCCACCAATTCGGGGTCTAAGGCCACCTCATCCGCTGTTGCGGGGGCTTCGGCCTTAGGCAGGGGGGCGGAATGGCTCGTCCACCCCTGGGTGATGACATCATAGCTGGCCTGCAGGCGATCCCATCGTTTGTCGCGATCCATGCCGTAAAATCGCCCACCGATGCTGCCCAACGCACAATGCTGGCGGGCTTGGGGGTTTAGGGATTGCCACAGCGATTGCACATAACGCTTGGCCGATTTGGGGTGCACATCGCGGCCATCCAATTGGGCGTGCAGCACGCTTTTTAGGCCTGCCGCCGCATAAATCTCTATCAGGGCGGTCAGGTGGCTGATATGGCTGTGCACCCCGCCGTCCGACAGCAGGCCGAACAGGTGCACAACCCCATCCCCCGCCTGAATCGCAGCAATATGCTGTTGCAACACCGCGTCCCGTGCCAGGCTGCCATCCTGAATCGCCAGGTTATAGGTTTCAAGCTGCGATGGGTTAACCCGCCCGCTGCCCAGTGCCAGGTGGCCTGTTTCGGAATTGCCCATGCCATCCTTGGGCAGGCCGACCGCCGTGCCCGACGCGCCCAGCGTTGTCCAGGGGTGATCCCGCATCAACCGATCCAACACAGGGGTGCGCGCCTGTGCCCACGCATTGCTGATGGCCGCCTTGCGCGCCTCAGGGCTGTTCATATGCTCTGGTATATAGCCCAGTCCGTCCAGGACGACCAACACCACGGGGGTGATAGCGGGATTATCCCTGCTTAATTCTATAGACATCACAGATCCCCTGTAAGGTTTTTGATGGAAACGCTTTTGCCTCTCGGCATGCGGCAATTTTACGGGCAAGCAGGCGGGCGTGCAAGCGCGGTTGGAACCGTCGGCATGAAAGCCAGAATTTTTTGCAGCATGGGGGTCATTTCCTCGGTGGGGATCCCCCCCTGGCCAGACAACCATTGCCACAACACCACCTCTGGCACCTCTAACAAATCCTCATAGGCGGTCAGTTCTGCATCGGTCATGCTGTCCAGATGCTTGGCGGCAAAGGCGCCCAGGATGGCATCCAGCTCCTTCGTGCCGCGATAGCCGCTTTGGTAGCGCAACCGCTTAAGCCGATAGGCGCGATTAGCCTGTTGGCCGCTGGTGCTATCAGGAGCGCGGGTGGTATTGGGGGCGGGATTGGATTGGTATGCATCGGTCATCCCTATGTTTTTACCCAGTTCACCAATTTGGGCAAGGTGGTGTAAGTTCAGTACAATAATCGAGACAGTAGGAGGCCTGGGAACGCTTTCAGAAACAACGCCTAACTCAGGAAGAACGGCGGCAGCAAATCTGGCAGCAGGACAATTTTTGAGATAGCTTTATCTTTTTTAGTTGAAATATTTATTTATATCGCGTATAAAAAAATTGGGCTTGCCCCGTGGATGCAGTGCCCCCGCTGTCGTTCTTCAGAGGGACATTGCAAAAACAGGGACAGGAAGACAGGGGGCAAGCGCAGCTTAAACTAAATTGATACCACATTTAATAGGAGCTGTCGACATTCATTTTAGCCATAGCAAGATGGAGGCGAGGTAGATAAATCCCAAGAAGGCTGAATCTGTTTTGTCGTAGCGTGTGGCGATGCGTCTGAACTGTTTGAGTTTGCCGAATAG
>VEQJ01000041.1 GCA_018883285.1 Alphaproteobacteria bacterium | reverse complement strand
GGGTAATACCGCCCGCCTCACCCGCCACCACATCGGTGGCGCGCAGGGCATCAAGCAACGATGTTTTCCCGTGGTCAACGTGCCCCATAATGGTCACCACCGGCGGACGTGGCAGCAGATCTTCAGCCGTATCATCCGAATGCCCCAAGCCCTGTTCGACATCGCTTTCGCTGACCCGTTTGGGGGTGTGGCCAAATTCCATCACCACCAATTCGGCGACATCGGCATCGATGGTTTCGTTGATGGTTGCCATCACACCGCTGCGCATCAGCGCCTTAACGACATCACCGGCACGTTCGGACATACGGTTGGCCAATTCCTGCACCGTGATATATTCGGGAATCACCACCTCGCGCACGATTTTCGGCTGTTGCCCGCTTTGCAGCATTTTCAGCCGCTCTTTTTCCCGTGCCCGCCGAACGGCAGCCATCGAGCGGGTTTTGACCACGCCATCTTCGCTTAACAGCGCGGTGACATTGACTTTACCAGCCTTCCGCCGCTCCTCATAACGCTGCACCACCGCATAGCCGCCTTTTTTGGAATCGGCTTTTTTGGCGCTGCTGGTGCGATCTTCTTCATCCTCATCCAAATCTTTCCGGCGGGGTGCCTCTGACGAACCCAAGGGACGGGCGGGGGTTGGCATTGCCAGATCGGGGGTGGCGGTCACGGATGGGGCAGGGCGATCCAAAACCCGCGGGGCATCGGCTGACGGTTGGCGCGGCTCATTCGCGGCGTCACGCAACACCGAAATAGGCGGCAGCTCAGGGCGCTTTTCTGCGGTTGATTCATTGCTGGAATGGGCTTGCAAGGCGCGCAATCTTGCCGCCCGCTCCTCAGGCGTTAGGCGCATATTGCCGAGTGAGGCCAGCTCAGCCGCCGCCCCCGCCGTGGGTTCGCGGCGTGATGCGGATGATGCCGGTTGAATCAGCGTGGTTTGGCCGCTTGGAGCGCCAGGCAACCGCTTCTTTTTCACCTCCACCATAACGGTTTTGCCCGCACCCGCCATTTTGGCACGGTTGACCGAATCCTTGATCCCCAGCTTATTGCTGCTGATCGTCAGAACCGAAGGTTTGTTGTCGCCGTTGTTGTCTACCATAATCTTCCAAACTTGCTCATCACGCTTAGATCGTAATGTATTGTTACCCTAAATTCCTAACCCTAGCCCTATGCCTTTGCCGATGCCTGATTGACGGCGGGTTCAGAATCCCACCGTTGCCGTGCCTGCATGATCAAATCATCCAACGCTTCTGGCTCAGCGATGCCAAGGCCAATGATATCCAGCAATTCATCGCTGGCCAAATCGGCCAGGTCATTGACGGTCTTAACCCCCTCCTTCACCAATTTGGCCAAAACGGGCAGGGGGAATCCTGTAAAGCTTTGCAGCTCAGCATCCATACCATCGGCAGCCAGTTGGGCGGCCAGTTCGCCATCGCGCTTTTCGATAAAGGCTTCCGCCCGCCGAATCAACTCCTCAGCAATCCCCTCATCAAAGCCTTCAATCTGAGCCAGGGTGGGGATGCCAACCTCAATGATTTCTTCAATGCTGGTGAAGCCTTCGCCGACCAACAAATGGGCGACAATTTCATCAACATTCAGGGCATCCACAAACAGCTGGGAACGGGTTTTGGTTTCGTTCTGCCGACGCTCCTGCTCCATCGATTCGGTCATAATATCCAGGTTCCAACCTGTCAGCTGGGATGCCAGACGGACATTTTGACCGCGGCGACCAATGGCAATGCTAAGCTGTTCATCCGGCACCACCACCTCCATCCGATTGTTTTCTTCATCCATAATGACCTTGGTCACTTCGGCGGGGGTTAGGGCGTTGACCACAAAGGCGGCCGCATCCTCAGACCAGGGAATAATATCAATCCGTTCGCCCTTCAGCTCACCCGATACGGCCTGAACACGGCTGCCGCGCACGCCGATACAGGCACCCTCTGGGTCAATCGAAGGATCGCGGGTGTAAACAGCGATTTTGGCGCGGCTGCCCGGATCGCGCGCCACTGCCTTAATCTCAATAAGCCCCTCATAAATTTCGGGCACTTCCTGCATAAACAGGCGCGCCATCATCAGCGGGCGCACGCGGGACAGGAAAACTTGCGGGCCATAGGGCACTTCGCGCACATCGAAAATCAGGGCGCGAATGCGATCCCCCTGGCGAAAGGTTTCCCGCTGAATCAGTTCTTCACGGCGCAACATCGCCTCAACCCGACCAACCTCAACCACCACATTGCCAAACTCAACCCGCTTAACCACGCCGTTAATGATTTCGCCCACGCGATCCTTAAATTCCAAAAACTGCTTGGTGCGTTCGGCATCCCGAACCTTTTGGATAACCACTTGCTTAGCGGTTTGCGCCGCAATCCGGCCAAAATTGATGGGGGGCAGGCTGTCGACCACAAATTCCCCAACCGCAATGGCGGGATTGGTCTTTTGGGCATCGGCCAGGCGAATTTTCAGCCCCTCATCCTCGGGCACTTCAAATTCCTCAACCACCTCACGATAGCGGGCAATATCAATGTCGCCGCTACGACGATCGATGCTGGTGCGAATATCCAAATGTTGGCCGTATTTCAGCTGAGCAGCACGGGCAAAGGCTTGTTCCAGGGCGCCAAAAACATCCTCACGGTCAATATCTTTCTCACGCGCAACCGTTTCAACGATTTGCAGCAGTTCCCCGCGATTCAGGGTAGCCATCGATTCCATACTATCAATCCTTCCTTTTTGCCTATCGTGCCAAATAAACGCCAAAAAGCCACCCAGCGCGAGCGCCAAAGGGCGTCCGGGCGACCAACATTATCAGGTTCCTGACCTTACTTAAGCCGTTTTGCGCTCAGAGTAAAGCAAAAAGCGGCGGCCAGGCGTTTCGCCCCAATCAATGCTGTGGAAATTCAAGTTGACGAAGTTGCAGGCTGTTGCGCCTACATTTGCGATGGCTAAATGGCTAAATGGCAATATATACCATTTACCAATAAAATTTGCCATATGTGCCAAAATTTGGAGCGGGCGAAGAGATTCGAACTCTCGACTTCCACCTTGGCAAGGTAGCACTCTACCGCTGAGTTACGCCCGCTTAGGGTGCGGAGTATGCAACAGCCTTTTGATGATTGCAAGGGGGGTAATGGGGCAATTTTCTCTTTCGTGGAATTGCCTAGGGTTGCCCCTGCTCCTGAAGCGCCCGCGGCCTTTCCGTGCAAAGACTGCAAAAGACCTTGACCAGGGCAAAGATAAGCCCTAATGTTTTGCCTCGATCCACGTAATGCAGGTTGATATCCTGCGACCAAATTAACTGTTAAGGCTGGCTATTACAGTCACTAGGGGGAATATTTATGGCCAACAAATCATCAGCAATCAAAGCCGCACGCCAAAATGTTGAGCGTCGTGCCCACAACAAAGCGCGCGTCAGCCGTCTGCGCACCTTTATCAAAAAAATTGAGGATGCGATTGCTACTGGTAACCGCGGCGCGGCTGAGGATGCTTTTAAGCTGGCTCAGCCAATTATTCACGGCAGTGTTAACGATGGCCTGTTGCACAAAAACACCGCTGCACGCAAGCTTTCCCGCCTGACCGCCCGCATTCGCACGTTGGCCGCTTAGGGCATTCAGCGGGGGCTGTCAGTTTTTCAAGGGTTGTGTCTGGACTAATTGACTAAGTCAGAGCGCCATCCGTAATGACAATAAGGGCGGAAACGCAAATGGTTAAATCTGCTTCGGCTGAAACAGGTTCTAACAATGGCGGCAGCCCTGAATCTGAAGCTGTATCGCCTGAGGCGGTTTGGCAAAAGGTACGCAACTGCCTGATGCAAGAGTTGGGGGAGTCGGTTTTCGAACATTGGCTTGATCCCCTGCAATTTGTTGGTTTTCAGAATGATGTGTTGCAGCTGGCCGCGCCCAGCCGCTTTGTTGCCGATTGGGTCAATGGCAACTATATCGATCGTATCCGCGCCTATTGGACAGCGATGACGCAGGATAGCTGCCAAATCTCAATCGCTGATAGCTATATAGATGGCTACAACCATGCAGGTGGCGCCAACAAAACCGATGCAGCGCCGAATACGGTAAGGTCGGCTGCGCCCACCAGCAACGAATCGGCAGGATATGGCGGCGCAAAGATGCCTGCAGGCCGCGTCGCGGTTGAATCGGATCGCTCATCCTTTCAACATGGGTTGGATCCGCGCTTTACCTTTGAAAATTTTGTGGTTGGTAAGCCCAATGAGTTGGCCTTTGCCGCCGCCCGTCGGGTTGCCGAATCGCCCACTGTTGCCTTTAACCCCCTTTTTCTTTATGGCGGGGTGGGGTTGGGCACAACCCATTTGATGCATGCGATAGCCTGGCATTTGTTGCGCACCGCGCCCGATCGCAAGGTGATTTATTTGTCGGCCGAGCGCTTTATGTACGAATTTGTCCGCGCCCTTAGGTTTAAAGACACCATGGCGTTTAAGGAGCAGTTTCGGAATGTTGATGTGTTGATGATCGATGATGTGCAATTTATCAGCGGTAAAGAATCAACTCAGGAAGAATTTTTTCATACCTTTAACACCCTGGTGGATCAGAATCATCAGGTCATTGTGTCGGCCGACAAATCGCCCGCCGATCTTGAGGGGATGGAGGATCGGCTGAAATCCAGGTTGGGTTGGGGGTTGGTGGCCGACATTCATCCGACCAGCTATGAACTGCGTCTATCCATTTTGATGACCAAGGTGGAAAGCCAGTCTGTGCCGGTGCCAAGCAAGGTCTTGGAATTTTTGGCACACAAAATTACCAGCAATGTTCGTGAGTTGGAGGGGGCGCTTAACCGCCTGATTGCCCATGCCAGCCTGATTGGCGGCACCATCACCCTGGAATCGGCGCAAGAGGTTTTGCGTGATTTGTTAAAAAGCTATGATAAGTATCTGAGTGTTGAGGATATTCAGAAAAAAGTTGCTGAGCATTTTAACATCAAACTGGCCGATATGCATTCCCCGCGCCGTGCCCGCGCCCTGGCACGTCCGCGCCAGGTGGCGATGTATCTGTCAAAACAACTGACCAGCCGATCGCTGCCAGAAATTGGCCGCAAGTTTGGTGGGCGCGATCATACCACCGTCATGCATGGCGTGAAAAAAATTGAGGAATTGTTGCAATCCGACCCTGGTCTTGAGGAAGAAATTGACCTGTTGACCCGCGCGCTAAGAAGTTAAAATCGTTCGGATCCATAAGTATTAAGGGCTTGAAAAGGCTAAATACTTGTTGTATTATTGCCATGTTGTGTCTTAACGGGCGATACATTTTGCAAATAGATTGGTTCTGGCCATGAACAACAATGTTGCGGCTGTTATGACATTGGGGCAGACCCAACCATCTGAATTGTACCTGGATGATGGGTTGTTACCGTTGCTGGATAGCGGCGAAAAAACCGTGTCGATTCATTTGGGTTGGCTAAATATCCCTACGGGCGACTTGGTTTTTCGCACCCATGCCTGTGACGCCAGCCGTCTGGTAACGGTCAGTGCTATTCGCCACACCACGTTGGAGGAGGTGACGGAGGAGTTGGCGCTTAAAGATGGTCATCCCGGGCTTGAAGCGATGAAGCTGAAATTTGCGGTGCAGAACCGCCCCCCTTATGAGGTGCGCGTAACCCTGATTTACTTTCTTAAAAGTGACGGTGCCGATATTACGCCCGAAAACGGCGGCATGACGCAAACCATGATATCCTGCCTAATATCGCATGGAATCTGTGGGCTTTAGAGGGCGATGGGTCAGGTGCAGCAGGATATGACCACGCCCACGGCCTTTGGCGATTTTTCTGAAATCATCGACGGTTTTCTGGATCATATTCAAAGGCATAACAATTTTGATGCCAGCCAGTTTGTGCCTTGGAGCATCCTTGATGCCGCCAATCATCCACAGCCTGTCGGCTGGCTGCATTGCCAGCATCTACCCTGGCTGGCCGCCAATCAGCAGCTGTTGCAACCCAACCCAACAGCGGGAGATGGCTGGCAGCTGGATCCTGCCCTGAACACACCCGCCGCCCGCAGTGACGCCCTGAACCAGCTGGCTATTCAGCTGCATCAGCATGGGTTGATTGCCCATTGGTATGAGGAGCAGGTGGCGGTGCTTACCGATTGGGGGCAGCCGCCGTTGGCCACCGCCTCACGATCCAGCATTGGATTTTTGGGCATTAAAGCCTTTGGCGTGCATCTGAACGCCTATCATGGTCATGGCGGCCAGATGCAGCTGTGGATGGCCAGGCGCGCCAGCCATTTGGCCAATTTTCCCAATCAGTATGATCATTTGGTGGCGGGCGGTGTGGCCGCGGGCGATTCTATATTGGGAACGCTGATTAAAGAAGCGCAGGAGGAGGCCGGCATGCCCATGCCGCTTAGCCAGGCTGCCCAGCCTGTGGGGGTGATTCAATACCATCTGATGCGGGATGGATATTCACGCCAAGATACCGTTTTTGTTTATGATTTGGCGATGGATCGCCACGGTGCCACCAATTTTGTGCCGGTGAATGAGGATGGTCATGTCGCCAGCTTTGCCCGCTATCCCGTGGATGAGGTGATGCAGCTGGTGGCCAAAACCGATAAGGTCAAAAGCAATGTCAACCTGGTTCTGATTGATTTTTTCCTGCGCCACGGTATGATTGCCGCCGACAATCCCGCCTTTGTTGCGTTGCATGCTGGCCTTAAGGGGCGCTTGCAGCCAATGGATTAGGGGCTGGGATAGTCATAGCCATCAATGATTTGGAGTTTTTTCGGTGAGTCTTGTTCCCCCCCAACCCGCAACCAATCCCGATTTGATGCCCGACGCAACCATTGTGCCTCAACTGGCCAAAGCGCGGGTGATGGTGGTTGGCGATTTAATTGTGGATCGCTTTGTTTACGGCCATGTCGATCGCCTGTCGCGTGAGGCGCCCATTCCCGTCATGGTGGTGGAGCATGAAAAAACCATGTTGGGTGGGGCGGGCAATCTGGTGCGCAACCTGCACACGCTGGGCGCCAGGGTAACGGTGGTTGGGGTTATCGGCCATGATGCGACCAGCGATCAATTGCTGGGCTTACTGGCCGAAAATTGTGATGAGCCAGTGTTGCAGCGGGCGGAGGGGCGTCAAACCACCCTGAAGCTGCGGATGATGGTGGGGCAGCAGCAAATTGCCCGCGTCGATTATGAAAAGGTGCAACCCCTGTCGGATCAGCAGGAACAGGCGCTGGCGGCCGCTGTATCAGACCGCCTAAAGGATCAGGATGTGTTGGTGCTATCGGATTACGGCTTAGGTCTGCTTAGCCCATCCCTATGCCAGCGGTTGATTCAGGCCGCCAAGCACGCGGGTAAGCCCGTTCTGGTGGATCCCCGTCAAGCGGATTTTGCCGCCTTTCGCGGTGCCACCCTGGTTAAGCCAAATCGGACAGACCTGTTGGCCGCGATTCGCCATATCCCCACCTTGTGTCAAACCAGTGATCCCCTGCCGCAGCAGGCAGCCGCCCTGCAACAGGCCTATGGGATAGAGAATATATTGATGACCCTGGGGGATCAGGGGATGATGCTGTGTGTGGATGGCAAAGAGCCTGTAACCCTGCCCGCTTATCGCCGCGAAGTTTTTGACGTGTCGGGCGCGGGCGATACCGTGTTGGCAGTATTGGCGGCGGTGATTGCCAGTGGTCATGATTGGATTAAGGCGGCCAGCCTGGCCAATCTGGCCGCCAGTTTGGTGGTGGCCAGACGGGGGACGGCGGTGGTTAGCCCTGGTGAATTGTTGGTGGCGATTTCGGAATTGGCGGGGCAGAATACTCAAAGCAAGATTATGACATTGTCGCAGATGGCTGGTCAGGCCGCCGAATGGCGTGAACAAAATTTGGTGGTCGGCCTTACCAATGGCTGTTTTGATTTGTTGCACCCTGGCCATATTGCCTCAATCGCCGCCGCTAAGCAGCAATGCGATCGCCTAATCATCGCCCTGAACAGCGACAGTTCGGTTAAGCGGCTTAAGGGCGACAGCCGCCCCATCCAATCGCAATTGGCGCGCGCCGTGGTGCTGTCAGCCCTGGCCAATGTGGATGGCGTGGTCATTTTTGATGAGGATGCCCCCCTGGCCGTTTTGGACGCGATAAAGCCCGATATTTATTGCAAGGGTGAGGATTATCGCGGTAAAAAAATTGCCGAATTTGACCTGGTGGAATCCTATGGTGGGCGAATTTATCTGATCCCGATGGTGCCAGGCTTTTCCACCACCGCCACGGTTGCGCAAATGGCAGCCTAGGGGGATGGAGCGTGTGGGTTCAATTGGTAACGCCAAAGTCATAATTTCGCGCTAAACTGCAATTTATACTGGGGTTGTCCAATCGATTCACAGGCAATCTTTCATCGGTCACACACACTTTGGGTAAGGTTATGCTGTTAAAAGTCGGTCTTTTGACCCCGCTGTTGTCCCTTATGATTTTATCGGGTGCGATGATGGGGATGGCATCGGCACAGGGCTATCAAACCCCTAGTTACACGACCACAGTAAGG
>VEQJ01000040.1 GCA_018883285.1 Alphaproteobacteria bacterium | reverse complement strand
GTATTATTGCCGCCTTGGCGATGCGGGCGGTGATTATCGTGACGGGATCCTTCCTAATCGCCTATTTCAATTGGATTTTCTATATCTTTGGTATTATTTTGTTAATCAGCGCCTACAAAATGGCGCGTGGCGGTGATGAGGCAGAGGATTTTGACCAAAAGCTGATTATCCGCCTGTGTCGCCGTTTTCTGCCCTTTACCAACGAGCTGCACGGTCAAAAATTTTCCATCAAACTGAATGGTCGGCGGGTGTTTACGCCCATGGCCTTAGCCCTGGTGCTGGTAGAATTTGCCGATTTGGTGTTTGCGGTGGATTCGATTGCGGCGGTTTTTGCCATCACCCTGGATCCCTTTATCGTCTTTACCTCTAACGCGATGGCGGTGTTGGGGCTGCGTTCGCTGTACTTTTTGATTGCGGGATTGTTGCCGAAAATTCGCTATCTGCATTACGGGCTGGCGGTGTTGTTGGCCTATATCGGCCTTAAGATTATGATTCAGCATGCCACCGGCCATGAATGGCCAACCTGGCTGACGCTGTCGATGATTGGCGGCACCATAGGAGTATCGGTGGTAGCCTCCCTATTGCGGCCAGCGCCCGCGGGTGATTCGCATTAGCCCCGACGGAATCGGTTTAGTCCTTGGCAATTGCCCGCGCCAGGCGGTCGTTCAGCGCGCGCCCCAGCCCGTGGTTGGGCAGCGGCATGACGGCAATGCTGGCGGCGGCGGTGTTGTCCAGCTGATGCAGCATGGCATAGAAATTGGCGGCAGCTTCCAGCAGGTTGCCCGTGTCGCTAAGGTTCAGGGTGGCCACCCCGCCCGCGATGGGGTTGGCGCCAAAGGCCAACAACGCCTCATCAGGGCGCACATCATGGGCGTTCAGGCGTAGCGGCTTGCGCGGGGCATAGTGGCGGCGCATCATGCCGGGCGCCTTGAGGGTGGCTTCCCCCGTCGCTGACGATTGTTGCGCCGAGGCATCTAATAATGTCCCCCCCAACAGTTCCTGCAATTCTTCGCGCGCAATCGCCCCCTCCCGCAGCAGCCGGGGGGTATCGCCGCAACCATCGACAATGGTCGATTCCAGGCCTAACGGGGATTGGCTGTCGGGCAAGATGACGATGTTGGGTTGGTCGCTAAAGGCGCGTTGCACATGATCCACCCGCGTGCTGCTGAGTTGGCCAGATGGATTGGCACTGGGGGCGGCAATCGGCCTGCCCACCGCGCGCAACAAGGCCTGGGCATCGGGATGGGCGGGGCAACGCAGGGCAATCGTGGTTAGGCCAGCGGTCACCAGCGGGTGAATGCCCGCCCCTGGCCGCAGCGGCAGTACGAGGGTCAGGGGCCCTGGCCAAAAGGCGGCGGCCAACCGCTCCGCCAGCGGCGAAAAATCCGCCAGCGCCCTTGCGGCGGGCAGGTCGGGCACATGGCAGATCAGCGGGTTGATGGCGGGACGCCGCTTTGTGGCATAAATGGCCGCCACCGCCTGGCCATTGCCCGCATCCGCGCCCAGGCCGTAAACCGTTTCGGTCGGAAAGGCCACCAGCCCCCCCCGCAACAAATGCTGGGCAGCCTGTGCAATCAGCGTTGGGTCAATCGGCATCGGGTTGGCGTGTTCAAATTTCGTTGGTGCAGCAGGCACCTTATAGGAAGATAACCGCTTCGGCAAAACCCTGCTTCAAAAAAAAGTGAGCATGCCAACGGCTGTCTTCGCCTCTATTCCAAACGGTTTTGTTCTGTTAGGTTTTTGGCTGGTGTATCTGTTGCCTTCTTCCCCCCTTTTTCAACGGGTGGATGGGGTTCACGCGGTTGGTTGCTTTTGGATTATGTCGCTGACTCTTTTGTACTTCTGCCAACAGTTGCTGAACGGGTTAACCTTGGGCGCGGTGTATGCGCTGGTGGCGATAGGCTATACCATGGTGTATGGCATTTTGGGCATGATCAATTTTGCCCATGGCGATATTTACATGATTGGGGCGTTTTTGGGGGTGTTGACCCTGGGCGTGTTGACGGCGTTGGGCATTACCGCCCCCTGGCTGGTGCTGCCCGTCATGTTGGTGATGGCCTGTTTGATAACCGCCGGTTATGGCAGCGCGATTGAGCGCCTGGCCTATCGCCCGTTGCGGGGTGCGCCGCGGTTGGCGCCGCTGATTACCGCGATTGGGGTGTCAATCTTCCTGCAAAACGCGGTACAGCAGTTGCAAGGGGCGCGGGTGCAAACCCTGCAACCCCTGTTCACCAGCAATCTGGTGCTGTGGCAACAGCCGGTGGCGGGGCAGCCCGATTTCACCCTGGCCATTGGTCATAGCCAGCTGTTGATTTGGGGGGCAACCCTGTTCTGCCTGGCCTGTTTAAGCTGGCTGATTAACCGCAGCAGTGTTGGGCGGGCGCAACGGGCGGTGGCGCAGGATCTGAAGATGGCGGCGATTTTGGGGGTGCCGACCGATCGGGTGATTGGCACCACCTTTGTGTTGGGATCGGCCTTGGCGGCGGTGGCGGGGGTGTTGGTGATGATTCACTACGGCGTGGTGGATTTTATGATCGGCTTTAACGCATCGCTTAAGGCCTTTGCCGCGGCGGTGTTGGGCGGGATAGGCAGCCTGAGCGGCGCGGTGGTTGGCGGGCTGATTATCGGCCTGGTTGAGGCGTTGTGGGCAGGCTATCTGCCCGGGGAGTATAAGGATATGGCCGCCTTTTCGCTGTTGATTCTGGTGTTGTTGGTGCGCCCCAGCGGTCTGTTTGGCCGCCCCGAAGTCAGTAAGGTTTAGCGATGGCGATGGCGTGCAAATCCTGGCTGTTGCGGGTTATCGGTTGGCCGCTGCTGCTAACCCTGCTGGCCAGCCCGTTTTTGCTGTTGCAGATGGGCGCCAACGGCCTGGTCTATCGCTGGTACGCGCCGCTGTGGCTGTTGGCGGCGTTGGTGGGGGGGCAGCTGTTGTCGATTGCGCTGCAACGGTTGCACGTCGCGCTAAGCGATACAAAATTGTGGCGCGGGAACCGTTTGCGCCGACTGTCGCCGATGGCAAAGGGGTGGGGGCAACGGTTGGGCGGTATGGCGCTGATACTGCTGCTGCTGGCACTGCCATTTCTGCCAGGGGTGGGGCGCTACCCGATTGATCTGGCCACCAGCGTGCTGATCTACGTGCTGCTGGGGCTTGGGCTGACCATCGTGGTGGGATGGGCGGGGTTGTTGGATTTGGGCTATGTCGCCTTTTACGCGCTGGGCGCCTATGGCTACGCGCTGGCCAACCAGCTGTGGGGGCTGTCGTTCTGGTGGGGATTGCCGTTCAGCGCGTTGATCGCCGCCGTTGCCGCCCTGCTGGTCGGCCTGCCCGTGCTGCGGCTGCGCGGCGACTATCTGGCGATTGTGACGCTGGGCTTTGCGGAGATGGTGCGGCTGGTGCTGATTAACTGGCAAAGCGTCACGGGCGGGCCAGCGGGGCTTGGCGGTATCGCCCGCCCTAGCCTGTTTGGCATCAGCTTTAGCAACAGCCCGAACGCGGGGCAGATCGCCTTTCACGAATGGCTGGGGGTGGAGTTTTCGACGTTGCAGCGGATTGTCTTTTTGTACCTGATCATCCTGCTGCTGGTGGGGATGGTGTATGGGGCGTTGCGCCGCCTGCGCCGACTGCCGCTGGGCTTAGCGTGGGAGGCCGTGCGGGAGGATGAGGTGGCGGCGGTCAGCCTGGGGCTAAACGTCACCCGACTGCGGCTGGCGGCCTATATGGTGGGGGCATCGTTGGCGGGGATAGCGGGCTGTTTTTTTGCCGCGCGCCAGGGGTTTATCAGCCCCGAAAGCTTTACCTTTAACGAATCGGTCTTGGTGCTGGCGGTGGTGGTGCTGGGCGGTCTAGGCAGTCAGGCGGGCGTCGTGCTGGCCGCCATGCTGCTGGTACTGTTGCCAGAGCTGTTGCGGGATTTGGCCGATTATCGGTTGTTGCTGTTTGGTGCGGCGATCGTGTGGGTGATGGTGAAGCGTCCCGGCGGCCTGATCCGCCAACCGCGCCCCGATCTGTTGGCGGCGGCGCAGGGCAGGGTGGGGGAGGAGGCATCGTGATGAGCTTGGTTGATTGTCCCGCCGTGCAAGCCGTGACGGCTGCCGCACCCCTGCTGCGAGTCGAGCATCTGACCATGCGCTTTGGCGGGCTGGTGGCCGTCAACGACCTAAGCCTGAGCGCGGCGGCGGGGCAGATTACGGCGGTGATTGGCCCCAATGGCGCGGGCAAAACCACCCTGTTTAACTGCCTGACGGGCTTTTACCGCCCCAGCGCGGGGCAGCTGTGGTTGCAGCGGGATGGGCAACCTATCCCACTGCACCGCCTGCATCGTCACCAATTCGCGGCCAGGGCGGGGATTGCCCGCACCTTTCAGAACATTCGCCTGTTTGGCCAGCTTAGCGTGCTGGAAAATGTGTTGGTCGGCCTGCACCGCCCGCTGATGCGCGCCAGTTTGGGCTGCGTGGCGGGGATGTTGCGGCTGAAATCCTTTCGCCGTGCCTATGCCGATGGGCTGATGACGGCGGTGCAATTGTTGGAGGAGGTGGATTTGCTGGCCGATGCCGCCCGCCCCGCTGAGGAGTTGTCCTATGGCGCGCAACGGCGGTTGGAGATTGCCCGCGCCCTGGCCACCAACCCGCGGCTGTTGTGTTTGGATGAACCCGCCGCCGGCCTTAACCCCAGTGAGGGTAAGGCGTTGGCCAGCTACCTGCGCGCCCTGCCCACCCGTCGCCAGTTGGGCATCCTGTTAATCGAACATGATATGGGCTTGGTGATGGGCATCAGCGATCAGGTCATCGTGTTGGATCACGGCCAAAAAATCGCTGAGGGGACGCCCGCAGCGGTGCAGCAAAATCCTGCGGTGATTAAGGCCTATTTGGGGGAGGCGGTGTAACCCATGCTGAGAATGGACAACATCAGCGTGCACTATGGCGCGATTGCAGCGGTGGAGCAGGCCAATCTGACCCTGGCGGCGGGGCAAATTGTCGCGGTGATTGGGGCGAATGGCGCGGGCAAAAGCAGTTTGTTGATGAGCCTGTTTAACCAGCCGCGGCCGGTGGAGGGCACGGTTTGGTTTGAGGGGGTCAACCTGACCCGCTTGCCCACCCACCGCATTGGCCGCCTGGGAATTGCCTGCGTGCCGGAGGGGCGACGGATTTTCCCCCGCATGAGCGTGCTGGAAAATCTGCAAATGGGGGCGATTCACCAGCCCAAAACCCATTGGCAACAGGATTTGGAGCAGGTGACCAGCCTGTTTCCCGTGTTGGCCAGCCGTTTGGGGCAGATGGCCGGCACCCTGTCGGGGGGGGAGCAGCAGATGGTGGCAATCGCCCGCGCCCTGGTCGCCCGTCCGCGCCTGTTGGTGTTGGATGAACCATCACTGGGGCTGGCACCGATTATCGTGCAGCAGATTTTTGCCGCCCTGCGCCAGGTAAATCGGCAGGGGATCAGCCTGCTGCTGGTGGAACAAAACGCCCATCTGGCACTACAGCTGGCCGACCAGGCCTATGTTATGCAAACGGGGCGCATGGTGATGCAGGGTTCCGCCGACAGCCTGCGCCAAAACCCCCATGTTCAGCAATTCTATCTGGGCATGGCGTAGGGGGGGGATTACCTAACGTCTTTATCCTATGGGATAAAGGGTTTTTGTTATTTGGACTGCCTATATATAGCGTGCAATGCTTCAATAACCAATTCTGGAACTTGCGATTTGTCACCTTCGGTGGTTAAGAGTGTTAACCCTGTTGCCGCATCACCTGCTAGGTTCTAAAATGAAGTGCAACACCTTAGAGTGCGGTTTGGAAAAACAAGCACAGAAAGGCGTTGCAAATGAGACGGTATCAACAATTAAGCTTGGACGAAAGAGAGAAGATGGCGCGGCTAAGGCAATCGGAGTCCTCTATAGCGGAGATTGCCTTAGCATTAGGGCGAACAAGAAGCACAGTTTATCGTGAATTAAAACGTAATCAGACCGTAAAAGGCGATTATTGGCCAGAAAGAGCGCAGCAAAAAGCGCGGGCCAGCCCTTCGGCGCTTGAGAACAAAAGAGACACCTTCGGCGCGATTGCGGGGGCGACGATTGGATCGCGATTTTGCACTTAAAGAGTGGGTGTTAGACAGAACTATTTATGATTTATGGTCACCAGAGTAGATTTCTGGCTTTCTAAAACACCGTCAATATGACATTAAAATGATAAGCGTGGAGAGCATCTATAGCTGGATTTACGATAAAAAACAACGAGATGAAAAGATCTGGCAGCATCTCTGTCGTCGAAAGGCTAAACGAACGTGGCGATACCGCTACAGCGGGGGCGCCAGGATTTCGGATCGGGTTTCCATCCATGACCGCCCTCAAGATGCTGATAGTAAACAACAATTTGGAAATTGGGAGGGCGATTTGATGGCTTTTTGCCGCAACAGCCAACAGGCTCTGGTGGTTCGTGCCCATGTTGTAAAAAAGCAAAACGATGGTCACGCTTAGCATGCCCCTGGCTAGCAAATCAGCGTCAGTGACCTCTAAGTCGTTGATTAAATCGCTTAAATATTTGCCTCTTGCGGCGCGCAAAACCCTAACGGTTGATAACGCCCCCTAAATAATAAGAGAATTTGCCAATCATCTGTTCGCAACCAAAAAACTTGCCATGCCTATTTACTTTTGTGACCCCTACGCCAGCTGGCAAAAAGGAGGAATTGAAAACACTAATGGTCGATTGCGTCGCGAATTACCACGCAAAACTGATATAAAGAAAATTTCTAAGGAGGATTATCAAGAAACCATCTTAAACCATAACTTAACACCACGCAAAAGCCTCAACTGGCTCACCCCTCTTGAGGCCTTCACCCCAAATATCCACCTTGTTGCACTTCAAACTTGAATTCAGCGATGCCTAAATTTTCTTCAGCATGCCAAAGGCGCCCGCCGCCCCCATTTTTCCTTTGGAGACCGCCTCCTCCACCATGGACTGGCCAATATCCGCACTAAAGGTACCGGTGACATATTGACCTGCCCATTCCTCAACCCGACGGGCGAACATGATTAACACAATCCCCGCCGCCAACATGATCCAATAGCCTGGCGCGGCGAAAGAGTTGCTGTTGCCCTGACCACTAAGGGGGCCCGCGATAATGTCTGTAACCACCGCGCCGCCATCGGTGGGGGCACTGGCGCCTGGCTTGCTGCCCAGGCTTTGGGTGAATCCAACGCTAAGCATGGCAATGCTGATAGCAACCAGACCGTTAATCATGATAAAGCCAATCGCGGAGTGAATCAGGGCGCTGATGCAAATTTTGGCGGGCGCCCGCCCAAAGGGCAGGGCATAGGCGGCAATGGCCAGCGGGGCAATCACCGCCACAAACATCCACCGAAACAAATAGGTAATCATGTACAGCCCAACAATCAGCGCGCCAAACCCGTAAACAAGGGTCATGACAATACCCGCCAACCACCAATCCCAACCTTTTGGTGGGGTACCCCATTGAATTTTTTGCATGGAGGAAATGCCCGCCACAATGCCAACCCCAACCGCCCGTTGCAACGCATAGAATTGGCAGTTTAGGGCGTTTTTGACATTGGCCTTTTTCTCATCCAGATTGCTGCCACCAAAATTAATATTGGCACAATCCAACACCTGGCCTTCGGGGCCAACCACGGCCTCGGTCGTGGTGCCAGAGGCTGATTTGATTGTACGTAGGGGTTTGCGCAACGGATTAAACTGATCATAGGGTGCATTCAGCACGATTAGGGGGTCGGATCCGCCAAACACGGTTTCCAACATGGCATGGCCGCCGCGCATCCCAAAGGAAATGGCTGGTTCAAAAAAGTATTTGTTAAAAAAGTCAAAACTGCCCAACGCCGCCAACACCATCAGGGTAATCGCCAATCGGGTGGCAATTTTGTTGGCCAGCCCCGCCACGCTGTCCATCGCACCAAAGGGCATCATCAGCTTGCCCGCCTGAAACAACAGCCATAAGGCAAGCGCTATGGCGATCAGGCGGGTAACCGCCCCCCCCAAAAAGGTAAACATCGCATTACCCATTCCATAGGCCACATCCACCATCATCGCACTGATTGGGCATGCCCAACAGCTGTACATCATGGTGTTGTACATGTCGGCTGGTGTAGCAGCCCCACTGTTGGTGCCTGGCGTGTTGTTGGGGCCCGTGGATTCTTCAGCAAGGGCGGGTTGATGACAGATAAGCAGCAGCAAGACCATGATGGCCAGCATCAGGCCACGCCTGTTAAAAACTTGTGATAATGATAGGGAACTAGTCATTATAGGCTGAGTTACTTCCACTTTAAGAATCTGTTTGTTTGCTGATTTGCTTGGCAGCGTTTCCAGCTTTTTCTGCGACCTTACTGGCCTGATCAGCGATCTTTCCTGCTGTTTTTAAGGCTTCACCAGCTTTTGCTGCTGCACCACCCTTAGCCGCCAAGGCTTGTCCGCCAGCCGCCATTGCGCCGCCAGCGAGCCCTATCGCCCCTGCGGTCATGGCTGCCGCCGCCGCCA
>VEQJ01000295.1 GCA_018883285.1 Alphaproteobacteria bacterium | reverse complement strand
TCACCCTGGCGCGCGATGTTGCCCTGCTGGCTGCTGTGCTTCCAACGGTGCCGCGCCTACGGTATCACGCTGCGCTGGTGACCACGGCTGGTGGGGTTGCGGCTGTCCGCGCCGCCAAGGCACAGGGGTTACCCATTACCGCCGCCACAGCCCCCCCCTATTTCCTGCTGAACGATTTGGCGCTAAGTGGTAAGAATGGCATCGGTTTTGACAGCGCGGCCAAACTGTTCCCCCCCCTGGCCAGTGAGGGCGATCGGCTGGCGGTGGTGGCGGGCTTGGCCGACGGCACCATCGATGTGATTGTCAGCGCGCATCAGCCCGTCAGCCTGGATGACAAACGGCAACCCTTTGGCCTGGCGGCGGTGGGGATAAGCGCGCTGGAAACCGTGCTACCGCTCAGCCTTAGCCTGTATCATCAGCATGGATTGCCACTGCCCACCCTGTTGGCCAAGCTGACCGATGCGCCCGCCCGACTGTTGGGGCTGAATCGTGGCCGCCTGCAAATCGGCTATCCCGCCGACTATCGCCTGCTTGACCTGCATCGCGGCTGGCAAATTCAATCCGCCCGCCTGCACAGCCGATGCCAATCCACGCCGTTCGATGGTGCCCTGGTGCAGGGAATGTTGGTGGGTTAGTGGCCAATCCTACCTAGATTGAAGGTGATGATCACCATAAGTGGTTTCGCCTATTTCTCGTCCAGCAAAACTTCTATTTGGTCCTGGAAAAGTTGGAACTGTTACTTGCTGAGCATGCGTGAAAGATCCACCCACACGCGGATCCTGGTTATCGGTCAATGAAACTGAATCCAAATGATGGTCTTCTTCATTTCTATCAGTCATAAATGCTTCCTCTCTTTAAAAAATGGTTGAATGATTTTTTTTAAAAAAAGCAAAATAAGGAAACAATCTATTTTTAACACGTTCACCCATACAGCTTTATCAGGCCTAAACCATTTGTCAACTGAATAAATGGTGGCCGAATCCATTGAAGCCCTTGATAGCTTCACAGCGCAAAATGCTTGGCTATTTCCGCCCGAACCTGATCAATCCCCTGGGTTCAGCCAAAATTGACCCAGCACATTCCCAAATGATTTTTGCAACCACTGACTCAAGTATTTGCCCTACTCAGCGGTTTTGGCGGTGCGGGCGCGCGGGGATTTGGCGGCAGCTTTGGCAGGGGATTTGGCGGACGCTTTGCGGGTGGCGGGCTTGCTTGCCCCCGTTTTGCCTGAACCCGCCCTGCTGGCTTTAGCGGGGGTTAGCATGGCAATCGCCGCCTCAAAGGTTGGTTCGGGATCGGTTTTGTTCAGCCGTATCCGCTTTTTGCCCCATTGAACGATGCGGCCAAAGCGGCTTTTTTGCAGCACGATATCGCCGCCATCGGGATGTTGCCCCAGGATGGTTTGGTTAGCCGCCCGTTTTTCGGCCGCCTCAGCCAACAACACCACCGCGCGGTTTAGGCCGATGGCCATCAAATCCTCGTTCTTGGGCAGGCTAACAAATTTATCCTCATGCTTCAGATAGGGGCCAAAACGCCCCACATTGGCGATGATCATGGTCTTGCTCTCAGGGTGCAACCCGACATCCCGCGGTAGGCGCAACAGCTGCTCCGCCGCCGCCATATCGATGGTTTGCGCGTTGGCATTGGGGGGCAGGCTGACCCGTTTGGGCTTTTCGGATGGATTGGCAGGATCGACCTGCCCCACCTGCAAATAAAATCCATAGGGGCCCTGATGCACCGCCACCGTCTGCCCATCGGCCAGGGTACCCAGCTGGCGTGGGAATCCCGAAACCCGTTCGGTGATTGAGGATCCGTCTAACGCCGCCTCCCCATCCTGCCCGCCAGCGGCCGCACCAAAGGGGCGGGTAAAGGCACAGCCAGGATAGTTGGAACAGCCGACAAACGCCCCAAATTTGCCCAGTTTCAGGCTAAGGCGGCCATCGTCACAGACAGGACAACGG
>VEQJ01000039.1 GCA_018883285.1 Alphaproteobacteria bacterium | reverse complement strand
CCCAGGCTTGCCAGGCAATGCGTCTTTGATCGCATTCCATTGATCTTCAAATAAAAATTTTGTGTATGACATAGCATCACCCTCCGTTGAGCGATTCTATCATAACTCCCTATGAATGTCGACAGTTCCTATATTCCGCCTTAAAAATTTCGATAAAGGACTGCCAACGCTCCAGCTGATTGCCTGTTGGGGCTTGCTTCTTGTTTCATGGTGCTGAGCAGTGTCCATTCGGCCAGGGCGGCGGTTCCATCAACCCACCATTGCGCCTCTAAAGGGTTGGGGGGCGACGACGGGGGCGGCTGGCCAGCAGGAGGGGGAAAACCAAGGCGGGCAAGATGCCACCGACAATTTGCCAGAGAACCAAGGCGGGCGGGATGCCGACACCCCCGCATTACTGGCCGATGCGCGCCAGCAAGCCCTTGACGTGATGCGACGGCTGGGCGATGCGCGCTTTGCCACCAACGGTGATGACCTGCTGGCGGCGGGCTATCCCCCAGGCGCCGCCCTGGCCAACCAGCTGCGTACCCTCCGCCGCGCTTGGTTAGCGGATCTGCTGTGCCAACGTAAATAAGAACAGTTTTTTGCTAAAAGAAATTACATCTTGAGGCGGCAAAACAAGACTTCCACCGCAACTATCTCTGTAACATTCTAAACGATTTGTGCGCATTGCATAAGGCTCGAACGTAAGATACCTTATTGTATCATGATTTCTACCGCAAATATATGATAAGCTAGGCGCCACTTCTTGGCTTTCTATAGAATATATATCAGTTATTTTTTTATAATAATTTGGATAATTCTTTGTTGCAGATAAAACATATGAAATTTCTTTATCTTCGCTACATCCTATAACGAGAACTGGCCTTGGCTTTACTTTCAATGGTTCTGCGCCACAAGAAAATTTATGGACAGCCCAGTAGGGACTGTTTATTCTAGAGAAAGATTGATCAAAAATATCGTATATTTTTTTATTAAGATAATTTATTGCATCGACGCACTGAATCCTGTCATGTCTATTTCTTGATGCATTGTTTTGCAATTGAAAAGCATTAACACTGGTTGCTTGAATTAAATCAACATAAGAAATTTTTTCTGGACTTACAGATACGCTAAATGATTCTAAAAGCGGTCTTGATCTTAATGGCGCAACCAAAACCTTTGTAGCGTGATATCTATCATGGCTGAGCTCTGATACATTTATTGGTTTATCCAAACAATGACTTATGACAACCACATCGCACCATTTTTGATAATTATGCTGCGCATAATTTATGTCACATCGCAAAAAAACACCCGATTCAAGGAATATAGGGTTATTGGTTCTTGTTATCGTTCCAGTCATTTTTTTGCGCATATGTAAATATTGAAAACATATTTTTAAATTTTTATGCAAAATGTCAAGAATTTTTTGCAGCTTTTTGCATTAGCGGGGGGATTAAGGGAGATCAGGCAAGGTGGTGCAGGGGGGCTACCTTTGCGGGAAAAGTTTGCTAAAGTTGGCGGTATGGATGGTGGATACAGGCATAAAAACAGGATTGGATTGATGATGGCGATAGGAAGGCGGTTGGGCAGATGGGGTTGATTGGGGTAACATGCTGTCTGGATTGGTTGGCGGGCGACCGTATTCATCACACCCGCGACCGCTATATGCAGGCGATTGTCGCCAATCGGGTTGGCGTGCCCGTGTTGTTGCCCGCGATTGGCCAGCGTTTGGATGCCGAAATTTACCTGCAACATATTTCTGGCCTGCTGCTGACGGGCAGTCCCAGCATGGTTGAGCCCGCCCGCTATGGGTGCCAGGCGGCCTGGAATCCATCGGCTTGTGGCGGCGGCGTTTTGGATCAACCCTGCCCCCCCATGCCCATCCCCGCCTCAGCAGGGGAATCGCCCCCTCATAACGATCCCGCAATGCCGTTGGATCGCGCGCGCGATGACACCACCCTGCCGCTGGTGCGGGCGGCGGTGGCGGCGGGCGTACCCGTGCTGGCCATTTGTCGGGGAATTCAAGAGCTTAACGTCGCCCTGGGCGGCACGCTGCATCAAAATATCCATGCCCTGCAGGGCGCCCTTACCCATCAGGGCAATATGCGTGACCCGGATGAGGTGCGCTTTGCCCCCGTTCACAGTGTTACCCTGACCCCTGATGGCATGCTAAGCCAGCTGTTGCAAACCACCGACATGATGGTGAATTCGCAACATGCCCAGGGTGTCGACGCGCTGGCCGACGGCCTGGTGGTTGAGGCGATTGCCCCCGACGGGGTGATTGAGGCGGTCAGTCACCAGGATCGCGACCGTTTTGTGCTGGGGCTGCAATGGCACCCCGAATGGGGGGCGGGCAATGATTGCGCGGTGGGTCGCGCCATCTTTCAGGCTTTTGGGCAGGCGGTCGAACGGTTTAAGGCGCAACGGCCACAGCCGATGCCATCATGAAAACCCTGTCCTGGAACATCAATTCACTGCGCCTACGCCTTCCGCAACTGGCCGTGCTGATAGCCGATCAGCAGCCCGACGTGCTGTGCTTGCAAGAAACTAAAGTGCAGGATGGCGATTTCCCGACCAGCTTTTTTCTGGAGCACGGCTATCACCACCTGCAATTTGCGGGCATCAAAAGCTACAACGGCGTGGCGATTGCCAGCCGCCTGCCGATCAGCCAGCCGCAACGGCACGATTGGTGCCAACGCATGGATGCCCGCCATGTCAGCGTTAGCATTGATGGCATCCGCCTGCACAACCTCTACATCCCCGCGGGCGGTGACGTGCCCGATGCGGCGGTCAATGACAAATTCGCCCATAAGCTGCAATTCTATGCAGAACTGGCCGATTGGTTCGCGGCGCAGCCCAAACCGCTGCCCCCCACCCTGCTGGTTGGCGATCTGAACGTTGCCCCCCTGCCCGACGATGTGTGGAATCACAAACAGCTGTTGACCGTGGTTTGCCATACCCCTGTCGAGGTGGCGGCCTATGACAAGCTGCAACAGGCCAGCGGGCTGGTGGATGCCGTGCGCCACCTGACCCCACCGCCAACCAAGCTGTTCAGTTGGTGGAGCTATCGCGCCCAGGATTGGCAGGCCAGCAATCGGGGGCGGCGGATCGATCATGCCTGGCTGTCGCCCGACCTGCTGCCCCGCCTGCACAGCGCGACCATCCTGACGCAACAGCGCGGATCACCGCAACCATCCGACCATGTGCCGGTGGTGGTGCAGCTGACGGCTTAATTGCACCGTCATCAACCATCAATTTGGCCACCGCCTGAATTGCCCAACAGTGCCGAAAACCAGACAGCCGCCCTATTTGGCTACGGGCGTTTTGCTGGCGGCGGGGTCACGTTGCAGCTTCTCACTGCGGCGGCGGGCGGCACGGTTCAGGGTCATCGTCACGGGTACCTGCCCGCCCATTTGCCCGCCTAGAGAGGCAACATTGCCAGGACTGCCCGCCGTCGGCGGCATTTGCGCGCCCCCCTGCCCGGTCACTTCACGCATAGCGCGGGGCAAACCGCTGCCCGCCGCCAACACCATCCCTTCAGGCAAGGATTGCGGCATGTTCAGGCGGATTTCCAGGCGTGACATGGTGGCCACCGCGTTTTCCCGCACCTCAGCCAACATGGCCTCAAAGAAAATAAACGCCTCACGCTTAAACTCGCTTAGCGGATCGCGCTGGCCATAGGCACGCAGCCCGATCCCCTCACGCAGGTGATCCAGCTGCGACAGGTGATCGCGCCACCCCTTATCCAACTCATCCAACAGGATTTTTTGCGCGGCCAGGCGGCAAAGCTCTGGCGGAAACGCTGCCAGGTGGTTTTTCATATAGGCCAAGGCATGGTCGCGCACCTGTTCCAAAATATCGGCGGGGCCCGCCCCCTCCTGCGCTGCCCATTCGGCCAGCGGCAGGTCGAGGTTCAGCAGTCGCCGAGCCTCCTCCCCCAAGCCCTCAATATCCCATTGTTCGGGATAGCTTTCGGGTGGCACAAATTTGCTAACGGTATCCTCCACCACCTCTTGGTGCATGTTGGCAATCCATTGTTCGATATTATCGCTGTCAATAATTTGGGATCGCTGCTCATAGACCATTTTGCGCTGGGCGTTGATAACATCGTCATAGCGCAACAGCCATTTGCGGCGTTCAAAGTTGTTGGCCTCCACCCGCTGTTGGGCTTTTTCCAACGCCTTGCTGACCCAGGGGTGCGAAATCGCCTCCCCATAGGGCATCCCCAGCCGTTGCAACATGCTGTCCATCCGCTCCGATCCAAAGATTCGCATCAGATCGTCTTCCAAACTGATAAAGAATCGCGAGGCGCCTGGATCCCCCTGCCGCCCGGAACGACCGCGCAACTGGTTATCAATCCTACGGCTTTCGTGCCGCTCCGTGCCGATGACGTACAGACCGCCCGCGGCCAAGGCGATTTGCTTGTCGGCGGCAATCTCCGCCTGAATTTTCGCCCGCATCTCTGCCTGCTGCTCTGGTGTCGCATTGGCGGGGATTTGGGTTTTGCAGCGCTGCTCCAAACTACCGCCCAGCTGGATGTCGGTACCGCGCCCCGCCATGTTGGTGGCGATGGTAACAGCGCCAGGGCGACCCGCCTCCGCCACGATTTCCGCCTCACGCTCATGGTGGCGGGCGTTCAACACCTGGTGCGGGATTTTTTTCTTTTTCAGCATCGCCGCCAACACTTCCGACTTTTCAATCGAAACCGTGCCGACCAACACCGGCTGGCGGCGGTTGTAGCATTCCTCAATCAGCTTCAACACCGCCTCACTCTTCTCCTTAGCGCTGCGGTAAATTTCATCCTCAGCATCCTGACGCTGAACGGGCAGGTTGGTGGGCATTTCCACCACTTCCAATTTGTAAATCTCGAAAAACTCCGCCGCCTCGGTCATGGCGGTGCCGGTCATCCCCGCCAATTTGGGGTACAGGCGGAAATAGTTTTGAAAGGTGATGGTGGCTAGGGTTTGATTTTCGTTTTGAATCGCCACCCGCTCTTTGGCCTCCAACGCCTGATGCAGTCCGCCGGAGTAGCGGCGATCCTCCATCATGCGGCCGGTGAACTCATCGATAATCACCACCTTGCCATCTTTGATGATGTAATCAACGTCACGCTTAAAG
Organism: Alphaproteobacteria bacterium; assembly: GCA_018883285.1. GTDB lineage: Bacteria > Pseudomonadota > Alphaproteobacteria > CAISOG01 > CAISOG01 > CAISOG01. Next base: position 3,405 of record VEQJ01000039.1, on the reverse strand, counting down.
ATCTTTTCGGCCTTAAGCGCCTGATTAACATAATGCACCATCTGAACATTTTGCAGGTCATACAGCCCGCCCTCTTGAATCAGTCCGGCCGCCTGCATCCGCTGCTCCAACCGCTCTGCCCCAACCTCAGTCAGCACGGCGGTGCGCAGCTTTTCATCGACCTCTACATCCTCAGTGCCCAATTGCGGAATCAGCTTGGCCATGGTCATGTACAGGGCTGAGGAATCCTCCGCCTGGCCAGAGATAATCAGGGGCGTGCGCGCCTCATCAATCAAAATGCTGTCGACCTCATCGACAATGGCAAAGTTAAAGGGGCGCATCACCCGATCCTGCAGGCGGAACTTCATGTTGTCGCGCATGTAGTCAAAACCGAACTGGTTGTTGGTGCCATAGGTAATATCGGCGCTATAGGCGGTGTGCCGCTCCGCATCGTTCAGTCCCGATACAATCGAATCAACGGTTAGCCCCAAAAAGCGATACACCTGCGCCATCCATTCGGCATCGCGCCGCGCCAGATAGTCGTTGACCGTCACCACATGCACGCCCCTACCGGTCAGCGCGTTAAGATAGACGGGCAGGGTGGCAACCAGGGTTTTGCCCTCACCCGTTTTCATCTCGGCAATCATGCCGTGGTGCAGCACGCAACCGCCCAACAGCTGCACATCATAATGCCGTTGCCCCAGGGTGCGCTTGGCGGCCTCCCGCACGGTCGCAAAAGCGGGAACCAGCAGGTCGTCTAGCTTGGCGCCCGCCGCCAACTGCTGGCGAAACGTCGCAGTGCGCGCCTGCAACCCGGCATCGCTTAACGCGGCCACCTCAGGCTCCAGCGCGTTAATTTGCTGCACCAGCGGGCGAAAACGGTTAAGGGTGCGTTCGTTGGCGGATCCCAACAGCCGTTGCACGATAGCAGCAAACATCTTTTTTCAAACCTTTACAGAAAATTTCTCGCCTGGACGCTGGATGGGGTGGAGAAATCGCCCACCAACCCATAAATCCCATAAGCCCCTATTGGTACCCTGCCTGCCCCGCCGCCGTCAACAACAGCCTGATGCAGTCCGTCACATCGAGGCTTTGCAGCTTATATTTGCGGCCGCGCCAAAAATCAGGATAATTGGGGTATGACGATTGCCAACCCCACCCTTAAGCTTTTTAACAGCCTGACCGGCCGTAAGGAGCTGTTTGTGCCCGCCGATCCCAAACGGGTGACGGTTTATGTTTGCGGGCCAACGGTTTACGACTATGCCCATATCGGCAATGCCCGCAGCGCGGTGGTGTTTGACGTGCTGTTCCGCCTGTTGCGTGATGTGTATGGGGCGGATGGGGTGGTCTATGCCCGCAACATCACCGATGTTGATGACAAGATTATCGCCCGCTTTCAGGAGCAGCACCGGCAGGATCAGCAAGAGCAGCAAGAACAGCAGAGTCAGGCGGGCAATCAAACCATCGACCAGCTGACCGATTTTTACGCCGCCGCCTATAACCGCGATCTGGCGGCGTTAGGCTGCCTGCCCCCCACGCTGCAACCACGCGCGCGGGAGAATATGCCGGCGATCATCGCCCTGATTCAACGCCTGCTGGATCGCGGCCATGCCTATGTCGCTGAGGGGCATGTGCTGTTCGCGGTCAAAAGCTTTGCCGACTATGGCCAACTGGCCAAACGGCGGGTGGAGGAGATGGTGGCGGGCGCGCGGGTGGAGGTGGCGCCGTATAAGCAGGATCCCTGTGATTTCGTGCTGTGGAAACCATCCCCCCCGATTGCGGGCGCCAGTTTCGATTCCCCCTGGTGTCATGGGCGGCCAGGGTGGCATATCGAATGTTCGGCGATGATCGCGGCGGTGCTGGGGGATGAGATTGACATTCATGCGGGCGGCGCCGACCTGAAATTCCCCCATCACGAGAACGAAATCGCCCAAAGCCGTTGCGCCCACGACACCCCCGTCCTGGCGCACACCTGGCTGCACAACGGGTTTTTGACGGTGGGGGGTGAGAAAATGAGCAAGAGCCTGGGCAATTTCCGCTACGCCTGGCAATGCTGGCGGCAAACGGCGGCGGTCGATGAGGAGGATGCGGTGGTGCTGTTGCGCCAGCCGCAGGCGGTTCGGCTGCAACTGCTGAGTGCCCACTACCGCCAACCGCTGAACTGGCCAAATGTGGGGGATAGGGGGATAGAGCCTGCCAGCCAGCATGATGGCCTGATTGAGGATTGTTACAGCCTGTTTCATCAGGCGGGCGGCGCGTCAGGCGATGATTTTTGGCAGCAGCAGCAGGAGGTGGTGGCAACACCCGACAACCCCGTGCGCTTGGCGCTGCTGGACGATTTGAACACCCCGCTGGCGATTAGCCGCCTGACCGCGCTGTATCAGCAGGCGCGGGGGGGTAAAGCGAACGGCAAGGGTGCTGCAGGAGATGCGGCTGACGGCAAGGAACAAGCCTTGATACAGCTGTTGGCGGGGGGCAGGCTGTTGGGTCTGTTCGCCGATGCGCCCAGCGCGTTTTTTCGGGCGATGCCCGCCGCCACTAAAGATACGGGGTCAACCGCCGCGCCCGCAACGGGGGGGGATGATGGGTTGCAGGATGGGCAGATTGCCGCCCTGCTGCATCAACGGCAAACCGCCCGCGCCGCCCGCGACTTTGCCGCCGCCGACACCATCAAACAAACCCTAACCAGCCACAATATCCTGATTCAGGATACCGCCGACGGCACCACCCTGTACAAACGCCCACACGACCCCGATTGGCGCACGGGTTAGCCCCCCACCAGTTGGAAAAAGCGGCTATAGCGGATCGCCCATGGCCATTCCCACGGTTGCCACCAACTGGCCAGCGGGTACGCTGAGTTCAGCGGTATTGTCCAGGGGGTGATCATCGTCAATTTCTGCAATGCGATGCTGCACGCTATTGGGCAGCGTTTCAACAAAAAGCTGCAATGGCGCCTCAGCCCCAGTTTTTGATCACAGTCCGCCGCATTTAGATTTAACAGCCCCAGAATTAGATAGTGTAGTCACGAGATTTTTGCCCACATAATGATGCATCGGATATGGACAGCGGCGAGGAAAGATTTTGTGTTTTTAAGGTATCGCGTGGCAATTCCACGCCATTGTTTCAAATGAAGAAAAGCATTTTCAACAAGATGCCTTATTTTGTACAAATCTTGATCGTAGTCCCGCTGAATTTTTCGATTTCTTTTGGATGGAATAACAGGATTTATCCCTTGAAGGATCGATTTTTCTATAATAGAATTACAGTCATAAGCCTTATCCGCAAGGAGATTTTCTGCTTTAAATCCATCGATTAAATCGGCCGCTTGGCGAGAATCATGCGTGGTACCGTCTGTAACAATCGTTCGGAGCGGCATACCATGAGCATCCACGGCCATATGTATTTTGGTGTTGAGCCCCCTTTTGA
>VEQJ01000294.1 GCA_018883285.1 Alphaproteobacteria bacterium | reverse complement strand
GTGCCCCATAGCAGGTTATTCAGTTGTTGGCAGACCTTAGTTTTAATGGGGCCTGTGTAAAAGACAATAAAGCTGCGGTTAATCGTACCACCGGCTGAGCTGGGATCATCAACTGTGTTGCTATAAAAATTGCTAGTGCTGCGCACCCTGGTCACATAAGACACGCAGGAACCAGAGCCAGAATCTATCGAGAAACTGGCGGTTTCCCCGGCAAGGTCGTTAGGCACACAGGTGACGGCATTGGAAATCTCATAAACATTCGGATCAAACACGGGTGCATTCATGGAACCCATGGGGCCAAAAAAATTCTGGGGGCGATTCCATAAACAGGCCGCCCCGCTGCAATTTGCAGGATCATTACCGCTGATCTTATAGGCATAGATGGCATCATCTTTAATGGTGCCCATCATTAAGAAGCGATCCATGCCGTTTTTCAGTTTTAGGCCATTCTGCTGCACCGCCATGGCCAACTTGCGATCATCCGTGTTGCTGTTAAGGCGTAGGGCATTTTGACCGCTAAGGCTTAAATAGCCTAGCAGCAGGGCAATCGCCAACAGCGTGGCAAAAATCACCCCAATAGCAAAGCCACCTTGGGGATTTTTGCGGATCATTCGATTGCCTTGGGTTGGCTGGTGGGATGGTTGCGAAATCACGGTCATGGCTTATACCTTTTTACTGCTCACTTATCAGTTAAGAACAGATGTCTGCGGTTGGATTTTCATCATAAATGCCAATCATTAAGGCGCCTGGATTTCCCCCGGTGCCAGCGGCACAACGTTGCGTCCGATAACCATGACTTTGCAGACTGGCGGCAGCAGCATCCAAAACACGACGGGTGTAAACATCATTGGGGTCTGATGGCAAGATACGCAGGTGCACGCCGCCATACTCTGTTCCTGATGCAGGCATTTTGTTACGATATTGAAAAATATCCTGATTTTTGGTGCCGCCCCCGGCTAATGAGGCCATTTGTTGCGCCTGCCCCGTGGTCAAGGCAGCAGGGGCGCTAACCCCCGATGGAAAGGTGGTGGTTTGCCCATTGGCACTGATAAATAAATTCGCATCGTTGACGGTCGGCATGGATTCACCATTGAAGTCCCACAGGCGCTTAACCACGCCATTGTTGGTGCGATAACACAAATTTGCCTGCCAAGCCCAACCACATTTCTGCCCAGCATTACTGCAGGTGGTGGCATCAGGCAGGTTGGCATCACAGGTTGCAACCGAATCACCCGATGCCGCCGCGCCCGCATAGGGATAAGCGGATTTTTTGACCAAGGTGTTGGCGGGAATTGCCGAACTGTTATCCGTGCCGTCTTTACAGTTGCTACCATTCGGCCAGCAATTTTCAAATTTGACGGTATCAATTTTGTATTGAATCGCCTTAACACCATTAACAATATCGCCGACGGTTTTTTGTATTTCCGCCGACTGCGCCGCCTTAGGATCCGATTCTCCAACAATAAGATAGGTCATCAAGCCAATCATAAAAACGGCCAACAATACTAAGGCCAGAGCAAAGCCCCCCCTGGCATCGCGGTGTCGTTGCCTATCCCCCACCTGTTGATGGGCAGGGGATGCAGCTATGCCATGATTGGATTGTTGTTTTGCCATGGTGGGCAGTGGGCCAATTTGGGTGGGCTTAGGGGGCTTGTGCATCATAATGCTCACAATCTTTCATTTCGGCTTAGTCTAACAATTCCATTTGTATGACCGATGATTAGGCCTACATTGGATTTATGATAAACCTCAGCTGTTACAATATAATTTATAATTCTATACCACGTGGCGATTTTTTAAAAGAAATTTTTTTGATAGAAACTATCGACATTCATTTTAGCCCATTTTAGCCATAGCAAGATGGAGGCGAGGTAGATAAATCCCAAGAAGGCTGAATCTGTTTTGTCGTAGCGTGTGGCGATGCGTCTGAACTGTTTGAGTTTGCCGAATAGCCGTTCAATATGGTTGC
>VEQJ01000293.1 GCA_018883285.1 Alphaproteobacteria bacterium | reverse complement strand
CATGAACCCTTTCTGCCCGGCAAAAGAGGCTCTAACCTCTCCCAAACCTTGTCCGATAAATCATGGCGATGGTGAATCGGCATCTTATCCATAACAAAAACTCCTGCTTAAAAATAACACAACAGGAGACTTATAACATTTTTTATCTCATGACTACACTATTTAGCCCGCCAGTGCCTGAAAAAAGCGAAATCATTGTTCGCTGTGCCTCGGATTCTTGCTTTTGCTTCGGCGCTTTTGCGTTAATTCGTGCCATGTGCTCTCCTTGGTCTTTTGATGCCGCCCGGTAAAACAATGGGCTTAGGACGCTCTATCATCTCATGGACAGCTCGGCGCACTAGCCAAGCAATAGTTACATCCTCGCGCTTTGCGGCCTCCTGTAAAGCCTTATAGGATTCATCATCCAAGCTTACGGAAAATCTACTCGACTTCTTTTGAGATTTGGGACGTGCCATATATTAGGTGTTTAATGCACCAGAATACATCAGTCAACACCTTACCAAATTAACACAGGTTTGATTCATCAAATCTGACTAGGCCAGCGCCAATGAGTGGGTGCAGGCTGTCAAGGCTTTTGCCTGCGTGGTGGTGCGGGCGCAGTGTAATGAGCCACGGCCCGCAAGCAAACCCATAGGGCTGGGGCCTTGATGGCTGAGGGCGGCTAGCCCTATTTCTAAAAACAAACAGGAACAATGCGACAACGTGTCACATTATGTTCTCGTTTATTCCGTGGCCAAGGGCGATATGAAAACCCTGGGTCTGTTGAATCAAGCCATCGATAACGCCGCCGCCTTTGGTATTACGGAGGAAGTTCTGAATAAGCATGACCCCGACCACAGCACCCTAAAACGGGTGCGTTCGATCTATGAGGATTAGGGGGACGCAGCGCCCCTTTAGGATACAGCGGGATTAGCCCCCCCCCTTAAACGGCGCTAGCGCAGCGGGCGGGGGTGGACGAGGCCAGCGATGGGGTTAGGCCTGCCGCCGCCAACAGAGCCTGGTCATCGGCGACATCGGGATTGCCAGTGGTCAGCAGCTTATCGCCATAAAAAATGCTGTTCGCCCCTGCGTACAGCGCCAACAGTTGCGCCATCTCACCCAATTCTTGGCGCCCCGCCGACAGGCGAACCATGGTGGCGGGCATCAGAATGCGGGCAACCGCGACCATCCGCACGAATTCCAACGGGTCAATCGGCGGCTGATCGGCCAGGGGCGTTCCCGCCACCGCCACCAGGGCGTTGATCGGCACGCTTTCGGGATGGGGGGTCAGGTTGGCCAGGGTTTGCAACATCGCCGCCCGATCCTGTACCCCTTCGCCCATGCCGATAATGCCACCGCAGCAGACGGTGATGCCCGCCCGGCGCACATGTTCCAGGGTTTGCAGGCGGTCTTCATAGCGGCGGGTGGTGATAATTTTGTCGTAGAAAGCCGCGCTGGTATCCAGATTGTGGTTATAGGCGGTCAGGCCTGCCTGCGCCAGCCGATTGGCCTGATCCTGATTCAACATGCCCAGGGTCACGCAGGCCTCCATCCCCAGGTCGCGCACGCCGCGCACCATGGCCAGCACGCGATCAAACTCCTCCCCATCGCGCACCTGGCGCCAGGCTGCCCCCATGCAAAAACGGCTGGCGCCCGCATCCTTAGCCTGTTGGGCGCGTTGCAACACCTCATCAACCTGCCACAACGGCTCTTTCTGCAAATCGGGGTTGGCGGCCTGCACCGATTTTTGGTAATGCGCCGATTGCGGGCAATAGCCGCAATTTTCGGGGCATCCGCCGGTTTTGATGCTAAGCAGGCTGGCCAACTGCACCTGCCCCCCGGGGTGATAGGCCAAATGCACGGCGCGCGCCCGATCAATCAGGGGGAACAGCGGCGCCTGCAACAGATCCTGCACCTCGGCCTCGCTCCAATCGTGGCGAATGGCGGGGGTGGCCAAAGGTTTGGCGGCGGGGTGGACGGCGGGGGGGGTATCGG
>VEQJ01000292.1 GCA_018883285.1 Alphaproteobacteria bacterium | reverse complement strand
ATTGCAGGGCGTGCCCCATGTGCACGCTGCCCGTCACATTGGGGGGCGGCATGCTGATTGCAAAGCTTGGTTTATCACTGGTGGGGTCGGCGCGGCCGATACCAGCGCCCTCCCACCGTTGATAGGTATCGGTTTCAACCTGATGGGGTTCAAATCTTTTGGCTAAGCTGGTCATGGCGGGCTCTAAAAAACATCGTTACAAGCCTGGCATATTAAAAAATCCCTGCCCCTTTGGCCAGTCATAACCGCGCCATTGTCGCATTTCAGGGGTTAGAATTTTTGGGGCTGGATTTTTTAGGGGGCAGGAATACAACCAACCGAATTTTGCCACTTATAACGGATTCAGCCCACCAATTTCTGCAACAGCCGCAGCGACTTTTCCATCTTTTTCCCCAACCCATTCTTTACGATGGGTTTTTGCCGATGCTGATGTTGGCAAAGCGCTTGTTAAAGCGTGACAGCTGACCCACATCCTGCAACTGTTTGTTGCCACCGGTCCAGGCGGGGTGGGATTTGCGATCAACCTCCAACCGCATGGAATCGCCCGCCTTACCATAGGTTGAACGGGTTTCATAGGTCGTACCATCGGTCATGATAATGGTGATGGTGTGATAGTCGGGGTGAATATCAGGTTTCATGGCCACAGCTTTTGAAAAAATTAAGGGTAAAGGTCTTTATACGGCACTTTTGGCCGCCGTCAAGTCTGAAGTTCGGGATACAGGCTTGGGGGGAATTGTGATAAGTGTAGTTATCGTCATCCGCCCACTGTTAGGGCTATCAAGCCCCCTTGTCAATCAATGAATTCTTAAATAAAATCAATGTGATGAACGACATCCTGCCCCCGCCCGCTCCCACCACGAATGACGCGACCATTGATCCCGCCAACCATGCGGATCAGGCCGATTGGCTGACGGTAACGGCGGAGCAGGCTGGCCAAAGGCTGGACAAATGGCTCAGCCTGTGTCGGCCTGAACAGTCGCGGGCGTTTTGGCAGCGGGCGGTGGAATCGGGGCAGGTGCAACGGCTGACCCCCGATGGCTGGCATGGAGTTGGCGATACCAGCCGCAAGGTGGCGGCGGGGGAACGCTATCGCCTAAATCTGCCCGCGCCCCGCTGTATCAGCACCCTGACCCCCATTGATCAGCCGTTGTCGGTGTTGTTTGAGGATGAGGCGTTGGTGGTCATCGATAAGCCCGCCGGCCTGGTCACCCACCCGGGCGCGGGCAGCCATGATGCCACCCTGGTACAGCTGTTGTTGGCGCATACGGGCGGGCAGTTGGCCAGCGTGGGGGCACCCCTTCGCCCTGGCATCGTTCATCGGCTGGACAAGGGGACCAGCGGCGTGATGGTGGTGGCCAAAACCGATGCCGCCCATCACCACCTGGCCAAACAATTTTCCGCCCATAGTATTGAGCGCGCCTATCAGGCGGTGGTGTGGGGTTGCCCCAGCCCTGGCCGTGGCACCATTACCGGCGCAATTGGGCGCAGCGATCACAACCGCCAGAAGATGGCGATTGTCAACGGGCGGGGTAAGCCAGCGGTCACCCATTATCAGGTGTTGCAAGCCCTGCAGGGGGGGGTGGCCGCCCTGGTTCGTTGTCAGTTGGAAACAGGGCGCACCCACCAAATTCGGGTGCATTTAACCAGCCTGGGGCACCCGCTGATCGGCGATAGCACCTATGGCGGCGGATCGGTGCAGAAAAAATTGCCCAAAAACCTGCCAGAACCCGTGGTTCAAACCATCCGGCAGCTGGATCGTCCCGCCCTGCACGCCGCGCTGTTGGGCTTTGTTCATCCCGTCAGCGGCGATTTGATGCGCTTTGAATCGCCCCCGCCCGCCGATTTTCAACAGCTGCTGCAGGGGCTAACTGTTTAGTTTCTCATTGTAGTGGTGTATTATACAGCGAACTGCGAAGGGAGGAACTATGGGACAAATTTTACACGCAAGGGCTACGACGACGCACCGCCAGCGAGCTTTCATACAGCAATC
>VEQJ01000291.1 GCA_018883285.1 Alphaproteobacteria bacterium | reverse complement strand
GGGTTATCCAGTCGTACGGGCGGGTGGGAAGATAGGGTTGCAGGGCGGCAATCAGCATGGGGGGCAGGGCGGCACGTTCATCGCTGTTTTCCCCCTGTTGCCCCTTGGTCAATGGCCTGACACGTTCATAGCCAGCGATCAGGGCTTGGGTCAAGGTGGGGGAGAATGCCGCCGCCGTATCATCCCAACAACAGCCGTTGATGGTCATCGCCAGATCATACAGCCAGCTATCGGTGCAGGCGTAGTTGAAATCCAAAATCGCGCTAATCTGGCCATGGTCATCCACCAACAGGTTGTCCAGGAACAGATCGCCATGAATGGCACCGCGCGGCAGGGCATCGTCGGCGGGTTGATCGGCGCCGCGATCCAACAGCCCCTGCAGCACGTTACGGCTGCCGGGCAACAGCTGGTCAGCATGGGGCGCGCTGACCGCCCACAGCGGGGCAATCAGGTCACGGCGATAGGGGCTGGCCAGGCGGGGGGCGTAGTCGCTGCCCGCCAGATGCATCCTAGCCAGCAGCTGCCCCAACTGATGCAGCAGGGATGGTGTGGCCGCGGCGGGGCTATGGCCATCCAACCAGGGCAACAGCACGCTGGGGCGGCCAGCGACGGCAAAGGTCAGGGATCCATCGCTGCAGCTCAGGGGCGCGGGGCAGGGGATGCCCGCCGCCGCCAGATGCCGCATCAGGCCAAGGAAAAAGGGAATGCTGTCAGCCTGTACTCGCGCCTCATGGCAGACCAGGGCGAATCGCCCCAGGCTGGTGGTCAGGCGGAAAATGCTGTTGGTGGTACCCTGCGGAATCGGTTGGATGCTCAACAGCTCCCCCACCGCAAAGGGGGTCAGCAGCGGCCTAAGATCGTCCAGGGTCAGGGTGATGAAGCTGGCCATTTAGGGGTTGGTAATCAGGCCGCTAAGCCACAGCTTCATGCCGTCGCTGTCCCATTCAGCCTGCCCGACATAGCGTGCCACCTCCATCCCTGCGGGGTTAATCAGCAGCGTAACGGGCAGGCCGCGCGCCTTTATCCCCGCCAACAGCTTTCCCGTTGGTTCATACAGCACGGGCAGGCCGTCAATTTTGTTGGTGCGGTAAAAATCCTGCACCACCTGCGCGGGCTTTTGCTTGGGCGATCCATTCTCCCACGCGACCGCCATGACTTGCAGGCGATCATTGGGCCAGCTTGCCCGCAATTTGGCCAGCGATGGCAATTCCTGCACACAGGGGGTGCACCAGGTTGCCCAAATGTTGACCAGCCGCCAATAGGGGGCGGGGGCGTTGGTAGCAGCGTTTAGGGGCGTGCTTTGGCCATTTTCGTCAAATATAGGGGTGGCGGGCAGGGCGATGGGCGCCGCGTGCACCAGCCGTTGCACCACGGGCACCTGCGCCGCCAACTGACCAGGCATCAGGGGCAGCAGACCAATCGCAACAATCAGGAACATCAGGCGTTTGCAGAAAGGTTTCATCGGCGGATACTCAAGGCGGGGGCAACAGGGAACAAGGCAGAAAACGCAACGGGGCAACCTCTGCCATGATTTCGCCAGAAGCTTATCATAAAAAATAAAGACGGGGTTGTTAAGATGGATAAGTTGGCCAAACGGTCATCATCTATCCGCGCTTGGCCTATCCCACCAAAGATTCACCATTGCTGCCCAAAAAGGGGATTGCCCATCATGACCACCGCCACCCCATCCGTTGCCAACAGCCTGGTCAACACCATCGCCCTGGTCGATGACGATTGCAACTTTCTGTCCTCCCTCTCGATGGCGTTAGAGGCCGAAGGCTTTGCGGTGCGAAGCTGGAGCGATCCTGAACAAGCGCTGAAAGAATTAACCGTAAAGCCCGCTGATTTGGCGATTTTTGATGTCAAAATGCCGCGCCTGGATGGGTTAGAGCTGTTGACCCGCCTGCGTCAAACCCACAGCATGCCGGTGATTTTTTTGACCTCAAAGGATGACGAAAGCGATGAGGTTGAGGGGCTAAAGCTGGGCGCGGATGATTATATC
>VEQJ01000038.1 GCA_018883285.1 Alphaproteobacteria bacterium | reverse complement strand
GCCCCCTGCAGCTTAGCCCCCTGCAGGTTAGACCCCCGCAGGTCAGCCCCCCACAGGACAGCCCCCCGCAGGTCAGCCTCCTCCAGGTCAGCCTGCCGCAGATCAGTGGCGACAAAACTTGGCCTGGTGAGTTCTATTACGACTCCATCGTTATTGACATTTTGTAGATTCCCTTTCTTATCAAGAATGTTAAGCGCCCGTTGCGCTTCCAGTTTTTGCGCATCAGTCAAGCCGAAAGACTCTAGAGGGTGTATGTCGTTTAGGCATCGTTCAAGGTACAGTCTTTGTTCGGGCAAACTTAGCCTGGTGACTTGTTCTACGACGCTATTGGCATCAAGAGTTCCAAGCACCTGTTGCGTTTGCACGGCTTTCTTCCCAGTCAAGCGACAAGACTTTAAGGCCTTTTCAAGGTGAAAACCGTTTAGGCATAGTTCAAGGTACAGCTCTTCTGCAGGGGTGGGGGGGCGGTCGATAGGTTTATCACCATTTTCCTCCCACCAGCGCTTTTGTTCAGGGGTTTCCTCCCCCTGAATCACTTTGGTTTTGCCGTTGCTGGCTAAATACCTTGCACCTGCCCCTAATACCATAATTCCATTTCCTTCTTTTTGATTGTTTGTGCCTCGACCCAACCCTATCAAAGTCACTTTGCGATGCAAAATGCCCCAAAAAAAGCTTGGCACCAAAATTTACAGTTATTAATAATCTATTAAATAAGCAAAGTCAACAAATATTTTTACAAAAAGTTTGGTTGGATGTAGCAATAGTTGCAAAACCCTGCGCCATCTCTCTATAAGCCCTACAACCAACCTGCCTGTCTTTTGAGGTGGGCGTAGTCGTTGCGTGGGGGAAGGTCGGGCCAGGGATCGGGGTAAAAGGGGGTGGCGGATAGCAACAGGTGGCTAAGCAAATTGGCGGCGCCCTCCGAAAAATCGGCAATCAAGCCCTGTAAATCTTTGATTTTAGCGGCGGCATAAGACAAATCCGCGCCGCCCTGTTCACCCCCATTCAGCCGCCAAATCTGGCAATCGACTAGGTGGGTGTTGGCCAATTCCTTGCCAAAGCCCCCCTGATCCAACAACCAGGCCTCAAGCGTTAATTGCAGGGCTAGTCCGCGTTGAATCCTGTCGGGCTTTGGAAAAGACCCTGTTTTGTAATCCAACAGGGTCACGCCCCCCGTGCTGTCCACATCAATCCGATCCGCCCGCGCGCGCAGTTGGATGCTGTGCCCGTTCAGGGTCATGGTGGCCTTGGCCGTTTTTTCGACCAGCACTTTGACCAGGGGGGTGGTTTGGTTTCGATGCTGCCGCTCCTGCCTATCCAACCAATTGACCGCGTCGGTCAGCCGTTGCCAGTGATAGGCCATCATCGGATTGTCCGCCAACAGCCCCAGGGTGTCGTGCAGTTGGTTCAGCAATTGTTGGGGCGCATCCTGTGGCCAATCGGTGCCGTGCCGCAGGCTGAACAGCTCCAAATTGTGATGCAGCAGGTTGCCAAGGTTGCGCGGTACCTCAGCGCCATCATCAAAGCTGGGGCGTGGTTGAAGGCGCAGCATGGTGGCGGCGTAAAAGCTATAGGGGTCGGTCATCAGCTGTTGAAGCTGACTGGCGCTTAGTTGGCGTGGGCGCAGCGCGGGGTCGGGGTTGGGCGCGGGCACGGCCGACAGGGGGGCGGCGGCGGCCACCAAGGAGGGGGACGGGGTATCCAGGGCTTCCAGCTGTTGCAACGGCAGATAGGGGGGCAACAGGGTCTCCCAGTCGGGCGGGGTTTGGCCAATGCTGTTGCCGCCATTATCGGCCAAATCTTGCCAGGATCGTTTGGTCAACATCGCCCTAAGCTTAATCAGCCATTGGCATGGCGCGGCGGGTTGGTCATCGCGGCTGTGCGAAAAAGTCAGCAGCAGGTTGGGCGCCTGCAAATTTTGGATAAAGTCATAGGCCGCTGTGCCCGCCCCCCCCGCCTCATCCGGCAAGCCAATGGCGTGGCGGATAACGTTGGGCAGCCATGGGTTGCTTGGCGGCGGGCTTGGCCATACCCCCTCATTCAACCCGCCCAGAATCAACAGGTCGGGTTGTTGCAACCGCCCCTCCAACACGCCCCAAATCGCCAGGCGGGGATGTTGGCCAACGGGTTGGCGCACCGCCGTCATGGCCAGCTGTTCGGTCAGCAGATGGTGATACTCTTGCAGGCTTAGCAGGTCTAAATGCGGACTCGCCTCCGTCAGCTGTTGCCAGATCTGGTTTAGCTGTTGCTCAGCAATCGCATGGTGGCTGTGCGCGTCGGCCTCGCTGGTATTGGACAGGGGGCTGTTAGGCGGGGGCGTCTGGAGATGGGGGGGATCATCGCCCATGTCGGATGGGTGGCGCGTCAGACAGTGGTCAAGCCAGCGCTGATGCCATTCCAGCCAATCGGCCAGCATGGCATGATCCCTTGGTTTTTCCTGCTGCCAGTCCTGCATCATGGTTAGCAGCTGGTCAATTTGGGCAGCATTTTGGGCGGTTTTTGCGGCGGGGTTGTCGCTTTCATCGTTGCGGTCGCTCTCATTGCCCCAAATTTCATCATCCAACACCCCCGCTATTTTCCAGCGGGCGATTAAGCCAGCATAGCTGGGCGTAATCGGCAAACCGCGCCAGGCCGCATCCAGCGTTCTGGCAATCGCACGCAGTGTCGCGGGCGGCATCCCCAGGCTGCATAGCGGGTGATACAGCAGGGCTAAGACGGCGGTGGCCTCAACCTGCGGCTGCATCACCGTTAGGCTAAGGGCGACCAGGCGGCCAAGGGGCGTTTGGATCAGCGGTTGCCCCGCCGAATCATCGACCACGATGTTCCATCGCTTAAGCGCGGCCGCGACCTGCTTCGCCAATTGGCGATCGGGGGTAATCAGGGCGGCTTTGTAATCGGGATTCTCCCTGGAATTATCAAGGGCGCGGCGCATGGCCAGGGCTATCAGCTGCGCCTCCTGATGCTGATTGTGGCAGGGCTGAACGCTGAAATTTTCTGTGATGCTATCGGTGCTGAGGCTGGCGGCATGCGGTTCGTTGCCGCCACGGTTGGGCGGCGCAAACCACTGTTGCACCAGCTGTTGACGGCCAGGCGGGGGTAGCTTGGCAGCCAGTTGGGGGGGGATCGCATCGGCTGCATCCACCGCTGGCCAACGGCGCAATGGCCATCTTATGCCCCCTAGGCTGTGAAGAAACGCCATCAATTGACCATGCGGGTGGCGGGATGATGCCGCCAGTTGCGCCCGCTCCACCGCGCTATAGTCGGGCATAGCGGGCAACAGCACCGCCCCCTGCGGCTGCATCGCTACCAGCCGCATCAGCTGTTGATCCAGCGGTAGGGCGCCATCAGCCCCCAGCATCCAAATAATCGGCGGGTTGGTGCGTTGCCATGCAGCCTGCAGGGCAGCCAGCTCATCTTGTTGGGCGGCTTTGGCGGCGCTGTAGCCATGCTGCCCTAACCAGCCTGGCCACCAATCCTGCCAATCCTGCAACAGTTGTTGACCGATCATCGCCTGTTCCGACCAGGCGGATGGATCCGCCTCAAGCACCTGATGCCAATCGATGTCATGGCCAAGCAGTTGATGATGCAGCTGCAACAATTGTTTGGCGATAGACAGGGCGGCTGGCCAGCTGCGCTCATGCCCACTACCGCCGCTGCCTATGTCAAAATCACGCTCAAGGCTACGGTTCATCAGCCAGTTGGCGGTGGCCAGTTGCGCGATTAACGGTGGCGGCGCCTGTGGTTTTGGCTCATCCGTCGTGGGGGAATCGATGGCCGTATCGTTTAGCAGGTTGGGGCTAGGCTGAATCAGCCGAATGTCGGGCATCACGGGAAGATTGAGGTTTTGCAGCTGGTGAAGCAGGCTGCGGCGGGCACGCTCCGTCGGCAACCAAATCTGCGCCCTGCTTAACGCGTCGTTGCTAAGATTTTGCGCGGCCAGCCTGTGCGCCAACAGGGATAGGGGGGGGCAACCAAAGGGCAGCTGAAAAAAGCCCATCATGCTTGGCGCGCCAAAAATTGTTCGGTACGGCTTAGGTCGGCGGGGATCGAAATATGCGACCAGCCGCCTAAGTAGGGGGCACCATACAATTTGCCCTTGGCGGCCTCAGGCAGCCAAAAATCCCTGAACAGGCCAAAGGGCGCAATCGGATAATCGCGCAAGGCCATCGGGTTCACCAAATGCATGCTGGCGTAGTACCAGGGGTCGGCAGGCTGCGGCGTGTCGGCGGGGTGATAGGTCAACTGGCCATCATCGTTGCGGGAAAAGCTGGCCGACTCCTGCAAATGCTGGGCGGTTTGGCGGTCAGCGGTCAGCAGCAGCACCGACATGCTATCGCGCCAGGCTTGCGCCAGGGTGTGGCAGGGATGCTGATCAAAATCATGCCACAGGTTGTCGGCATTCAGCACGAACAGGGGAATGTTCCAGTCAAAGCCAAGCGAATCGAGCGCCTGGCGAAGGCCGCCGCCAGAATCCAACAACTGCGGCTCATAGCTTAAATCAAAACGAATATCGGGATAGCGTGCCCGTGCCCCCTGTAACCAGGCCTCAATCTGTTCCGCCAAATGGTGGCTGTTCAGCCCGATATGGCGAATGCCCGCCTGTTGCAACAGCTGCACCGAATAATCCAGCAGCGGCAGGCCTTTAAGGGGCAGCAGCGGTTTGGGGCAAGTATTGGTCAGCGGCCGCATGCGCGTGCCCAACCCCGCGGTTAAAATCATCGCCTGTTGGATGGGGGCAATCATCAAGGGGTTACGCCGCCGCCGCATTGGTTGACAGCTGGCGGCATCCAATCGGCACATAGCGGTCAAACCAGGCCGCCAGCGGGGCGTTGGCGGGGTGCGCCAGTGCCTGGCTCAGTTGGCGCCAAACGCGGGGCAGGTGGACAAGATAGACGGGCTTATCGTCGCGCCGCCACAGCCGGGCAAACACGCCCAAAATGCGGGTATGCCGCACCGCCGCCACTGTTGCCCAGGATTGATCGAAATCGGCGCGGGAAATATCGGGAAAGGCGGCCAGATACGCCTGCACCTGCCGCGCTACCACATCGGGCGGAAAGTCCAGACGGGCATCCTCAAGCAGCGAGATAAGGTCATAGGTCAGCGAGGCGGTCATCGCATCCTGAAAATCCAATAGCCCCAGGTTATCTAAGCTCAACTGATTCTGCCCAGCCTTAGGTAGGATCATCAGGTTGTCCAGGCGGTAATCGCGCAAAATCATCACCTCTGGCACGCAATGCTGCTGCGCTATCACCGCTGTCCAGGCCTGATGCCACAGCCGTTGACACTCCGCATCGGCGGGGGGCAGGCCAGCGGCGGGCAAATACCAATCGAGGAAAATTTGCACATCGCTTAGCATGCGATAGCCGCAATAGGGGGGGATGGCGGCTTTGTCTTCGTTGGCCAGCGGTGAGTTGGTGGTCGCCAGCCAGCATTGATGCAGATGGATAAGGGCTTGGACGCCCAGGGATAGAACCTGCGCCAATCGTTGCTCCGTCGTATTGGCGGCTGCCCCCTGCGGCGTGTGCGCATCATCCGCCATGCCCTGATACACATAGCGGGTGGCGGTTAGATCGCCAAAATCCTGCTCCAGCAGCAGGCCATGGCAATCATCGACAGCGTGAATGGCGGGAACGGTTAAGCCCATTTTTTGCAACAGTTGTGCAACCTGGGCAAATTTCCAAACATATTCCATCGGTGGCGGCGAATCCATCAGCAGCACGCTGTCTGACCCACGAAACAGCCGTGTGTAGCGGCGAAAGGATGCATCATCGCTCATCGCTTCGGTGCGGGCATCCTGCCAACCATGTTGCTGCAGAAACTGTTGCATCTGTTGCGGGCGTTGGGTGGGACTATGTTGGGGGCAGGTCTGTTGAATAAGGCGAACCAAATCGTTAAACAGCTTTTCGTAATTGCCATGCAGCTGCAGCTCAAGATGCCGCAATGTTAGGGCGTCATCGGCAAAATTCAGGGTGATGGCCAGGCGGTTGGCGGGCAAATCATCGGTCAGCAGGTCTGGCCATTCCAACAACAGCCCCTTATCCGCCACCTGCTCAACCAGGCCAAGGCCGATGGCCTGATCCCTGCTGGTCAGGCGGTACAAATCGGCATGCAACCATTCGGCCTGCGGCGTTTCATAATGCTGTACCAGGGTAAAGCTGGGGCTTGGGATGTCGGTCAGGCTGTCATCCAGGCTTTGCAGAAAGGCGCGGGCAAAGGTGGTTTTGCCAGCCCCCAATTCCCCGCTTAGCGTAATAACCGCCCCCTGGCCACAAAGCCTGGCCAGCCCCCTGGCCAACCCTTCAAGCTGGGAAAGATCAACATAGCGGGCGTAAAGGGTTGGGTACATGATGGGCCAGGGGAGATAGGGGGGGGTAGGGGCGGTTGGCACAAAAAAACGGTCTTGCCTCAAAGTTTGAAACAAGACCGTTTGAATGTCCAGCCTGGCGCATCTGGCCAGCCAATTTTGTGGCGACGCCTATATGACTTGCAACAGCTCGCGCAACATATCATCGGATGTTTTGATGACCTTGGTATTGGCGTTAAATGCCTTTTCTGTGACAATCAAGTTGGAAAATTCCTGGGCAATGTCAACCGTCGATTGCTCTAAGGCTGACGGCAACACCGTCCCAACTCCATTGATGCCATTTACCTTTAAATCGACTTGTCCAGAATCGATGGTTTGATCGTACACACCATCCTGATTGGGGGATAAGCCGTCAACATTGGGGAAGTCGGCAACAGGAATTTCATAAAGGTTACGGGTTTGACCATTATCAAAAGTTGCAACTACAATGCCCTTGTCACTGACACTGACATTTGAAAGGCTTCCAAAACGGGCGCCATCCTGGGTCACAACTGCGCTATTGGAAGCATTAAACTGCCCCATGCCAGTAGCCGAACCAATAGCCCCAAAATTCATTGGAATGGTTTGGTTTGCTGATCCCCCTGAACCGCTAAAGTTAAAGCTGACATTAAACTGATTGGTGGCGGGATTAAGCACTGATGGGCCAGTGGTTGCAATGCCAGTCGCGGCATCGGCCTGTGTCACGCTAGCCAAAGTGCCGTCAGTATTAAATTGAAAAATTAGTGCATTACTATTGGTACTGCCGTTAAGACTAGGTGCTGCAGGAAAGGGGGCGGCGGCTGGCGTGGCAATTAGGGCGTTACCCGCTGGCGCATTAGGCAAACCCGCGCTCATGCGCCAACGGTTGGTGGCCACCTTTTCCCAATAAATTCTAACAGTTTGGGGATTGCCTAGACTGTCATAAATCGTCGTATCGGTTGTCGTTAAAGATGCTACAGGGGCGCCAGAGGCAGGAATGCTAGGGGCTGTTCCCGAAGTTGGGGTGCTAGAGTTTAAATTGCCAACCATCGAAAGGGATGTGGTTTGTTGAACCTGCCCAGCAATATTTTTGATGTTGACAGATACGGTTGACGCTGGGTCATTAAAGCCAGGTGGCCGTGTTCCATTCGTTAGTGGCCATGCCTGCAGATAAAATCCCTTGGAATTTTTTAAATATCCTTCTGCATCAGGGCGAAAATCTCCCGCCCGGGTATAGGTGGTTGGATATACTGCAGTGCTATCAGATCCTGGTCTAACCACGAAAAACCCTCGCCCCTGAATTGCCAAATCCAGACTGCTGGTTGTGGTGTTGGTAGAACCTTGGGCATCAATCAGGTTTTTAACAGATGCTCTGGCTCCCCCAGGGGAATAAGACCCTTGTGACCCTGTTGTGGTTACCATGCTGATAAAGCTGTTATCAACCCGCTTATAGCCAATGGTGGTGGCGTTGGCGATGTTGTTGGAAATTGCGCTAAGCTGTTGAGCTTGAGCATTTAATCCTGTTACGCCAGTATTAAGTGCACCAAATATAGACATCGTACTCTCCTAAAAAAATGGTTAAGTTTTTTAAATTATAAAGTAACGGACAATACCTTATCCAATGTAATCTCTTTATCGTCAGATGTTAAAACAGGTTGGTTGTTAACAGTTTTTATGCCGTTAACGGGGTTAAACACGGTGGTGGAAAGATTTTTGCTGGTGCCCTTGGCATTGGTAGTCGTAACCGTTAAGGTATAAACATCGTTGGGCAGAGCGACTCCAGCATCATTTTTGCCGTCCCAAGCTAGATCATAAGTATCATTGCTGGTGGTAGCGTTGATTTGACGCACCACATTCCCTTTGTTGTCAGCAATTTTGATGGTCGCCGTCGCGGGGCTGTCAGTTATCGCATAGCTAAAACGCGCCATCCCGTTGCTTAATACCAATTTGTTGTCATTGGTTGTGACGGACTTACCGATATAGTTTACGGCAGTAGTAAGAGCATTTTTGTCTTGCTGACTTATCAGTTTTTCCAAATTGCTGTTGGATTGAATGGTCTGCTCAACCTGTGAATATTGTGCCAGCTGTTGGGTAAACTGATTAGAATCGGTTGGGTTTAACGGATCCTGATTCTTAAGCTGCGTAACCAACAGCTTAAGAAAGGTGTTGATGTCGCCCGAAAGCTTAACCCCAGCTGAGGCACTTTTGCTGGTATTACTACTGGCTGAGCTGCCTGAACTGGTTGCGGCGGCAGTGCCCAGGGCGGATGTGGTGGCTGTCGGGTTGGAAACGGTACTCATAAGCTAATCTCCTGGGGTTAGACGCGAATATTGACGCGGCCATCAGC
>VEQJ01000290.1 GCA_018883285.1 Alphaproteobacteria bacterium | reverse complement strand
TTGCTGATAGTTCCAAGGGAGTTAGCCTTGTTACCATACCTGATATATGGCACGAAACGGTTGCGTGTGTCAACCGTTTTTTTTGGCAGAAACTTTTCTAACAAGACGAAAGATTCCGTACTAACACGTCATAATGACATGCGTTAACTGTTTTTTTCTTGTTTATCAATTAGTTACCAAATATTTTTAACGTTTTTGAGGGGATTTCAAAAGGAAAATGAGGGGGTTGGCATTTTTTAATTGCTATAAATAATAAATATTTTAATGGTAATCGACGATTTCGATGTTAAAAGGCTTGGGGTGATCGTCGGGCCACTCAAAGCAGATACGCCATTGATCGTTTATGCGGATGCTGTATTGCCCCTTACGGTCGCCGCCCAAGGCCTGAAAACGATTGCTGGGCAATTGCATCAGACCCTCACGCGAAACCGCATCCTTCAAGATCAAAAGACGTTTTTTCGCTTGTTTCTCAAATCCCTGAAACGCCTTAACCCGCTCGCCCGCAACAAAAGCTGCCGTGCGCTTATCCCGACACGAGATTGGTTCTGGTTTATGTTCCGTCATATGATCAATATGGCAAAAAAAGACGCGATACGTCAAGCATCCAGTTTTTCTTGATACCCTTCCATCTATCAGCAATCCAAAGGATTGGCCTTAAGAAATGTTTATGGTAATGGTCGGGAATTCAACAATTCCTGTTTATCACCTCAAAAAGTTTAAGTTGCCGATCATGTTTATCCAAACCGAATCCACCCCCAATCCCAACAGCCTGAAATTCATTCCGGGTCAACCGGTTATGGCGGATGGCACGGCCGATTTCCGTGAGGCGGCTAAGGCCAAACAATCGCCGCTGGCCAACCGCCTGTTTCGCATTGACGGCGTGGCTGGTGTCTATTTGGGCAGTGATTTTATCACGGTGACTAAGCAGGATTTGCACGATTGGCTGCTGTTAAAACCCGCCATCATCGGGGCGATTATGGATCATTACAGCAGCGGTGATGCGGCGGTTGCCCCCGATTCTGCCGAGCCCGCTGTGGCTGGTGAGGCCGCCGAGGATAGCGATCTGGTTGCCCAAATTAAGGAAGTGTTGGACAGCCGCGTTCGCCCCGCTGTCGCCATGGATGGCGGCGACATCATCTTTGATCGGTTTGAGGATGGCGTTGTTTATTTGTATTTGCAGGGGGCGTGTTCCGGCTGCCCCAGCTCCTCCGCCACCTTAAAAAACGGCATCGAAAACATGCTGCGCTATTATGTGCCAGAGGTGGAGGAGGTGCGGGCGTCCAATCAGTAGGTTTTTTGCGCGATACAAATAATATATTTATGTTGATATTATTTTCCGTATAAGCTATATTTTCAAAAAAATAAACCATTTTATGGAGGGCTGTGATGGATAATTTTACCCCCAATATCGTTAAGATTTTTGGTGAAGGTTTTGAGGGTATTCAGTGGGATGGTGATCTTCCACCTGCAGTATCTTGTGGGTATATTTTGGAGGAAACCCTTGATAAAGCTAAGGAATTAAGTGTTCCTTACGAAAAGTGGTGGAAGTCTTATAAGACGTTGTTGGAGGAAGTGATTGACGCGAATCTTATAAAGTACACCAATGATGGCGGAAAAAACACGATAGAAAAAATTGTGGAGGGATGGTCGCATAGGGATGAGCAGCCTGTTGCTAACGGTATAGTAGCAATCGGTGGCACCCAACAAAATTTTCAAAGTGATATGGAAAAATTTTGGAGACTGGAGGCTCGCGCTTTTTCTTATGGAGAAGAAGAAGCCCTGATCTACCCCGAATTTCTAGCCAGAAGTTCTCAACTGCTTTTTTCTAAGCTGACTGATAAGCCTAATGAAAGATGACAATCCCCACCGCCTGACCCTGAACATTGATACAGCGGCTGAGACTTGTCGGTTGTGGCTGACGGCGCAGGGTGGCGCGTTGGTGGCGGAGCGGGTGGAGCAGGTCGGCAAGCATCACGAAAGCCACCTGTTGCCCCTGTTGCGTCAGCTGTTGGAT
>VEQJ01000289.1 GCA_018883285.1 Alphaproteobacteria bacterium | reverse complement strand
CTTGCCAGGCATGACCCCGTCCCTTACCCCAGCAAGCCTGCCCCTAAATTCCCCCCTAAATTCCCCCCTAAACTCCTATGGCGCGGCGAATGGCCTGCTAATCAACCAGAGTTTTTAGGCATCGGCGCGGCCATTTGGCTAGGATGTCAACAGGTTATACGGGCGGCTTGGACGGGCTAAACAAATAGGAACCGACGCGAATAAGGCTGGCACCCGCCGCCAAGGCTTGGGGGTAATCCTCACTCATCCCCATGCTAAGCTGTGGCAGCTGGTGTTGGCGCGCCAATGCGGCCAGCTGGTGAAAATAGGGGGCGGCGTCTTCATCCTGGGGCGGAATCGTCATCAACCCCACCAGCTTAAGGCCAAGGCGATCGCGGCTGTGGGTTATCAGGGCGGGCAGGTCGGCCACCAGCACCCCGCCCTTTTGCGGCTCGGCCGCCAAATTCACCTGAATCAGCACGGGGTGGCTGTAACCCACTGCCGCCAAGGCATCGGCCAGGGCGGGTCGATCCAGGCTGTGAATCGCATCAAACAGCTTGGCCGCCTCAGCCACCTTATTGCGTTGCAGCTGGCCAATCAGATGCAGGCGTAGGTCGGGGAAGCGGGCGCGGAGGGTTGGCCATTTGCTGGCGGCCTCCTGCACCCGATTTTCGCCAAAGTCACGTTGGCCAGCTTGCAACAACGGCACCAGCGCTTCGGGCGGTTGATGCTTGCTGACCACGATCAGGCGGGCGTTGGGATAGTCGGCCATCGTCTGAGTCAGCTGGCCATAACGGGCAAGAATAGCGGCGGTATCGGCGGGGGTCATGGTATAGTGGGGGGGCAGGAAATTGGGTGAAGGAGACTGTAGTCATTCCCCTTTAAGAATTTCATTCTATCAGTCCCCGCTATTGCCGACAGCAAAAATCTTGGAAGCCCCCCCCATGCGGGTTGGGATGATACAAAACACCCGCCCCCACCCTGTTGCATCCTTACAATGATTGTCGCAAAAACAGCAGGATAAAACCTATGGGCGGCGCCACATTCTGCCGAAACAGGGATGGTCATAATTGCACCATATCGTTATGCATGATGCTGGTGTTGTTGGGGTATCATTGGCTTGCATTAGCTTGAAGGGGGGGGCGGTTTTTTGTTGCGATTTTGCTTAAAGAAAAGAATGGGAAGAACCTTTACCGCCGCCGTTGCCGCCCTAGCGGGGATGATGGCCTTTGCTGTATCGGTAAAGGCCGATCCGATAACAATAACGGTTGGCGGTGCCATCACCTTTCAAACGGGTTTGGCCTATGAAGATTTTGACAGCGCCTATCGCAATCATGAGTTGACCAGCAGCCCCAATTTGGAATTGGGCGCCGAAGGCAAAGCCAGCAACGGCCTGGTCTATGGGGCACGGATCGAAATCAACAGCAGTTCGGGGATAAACGCGGGCATCACCAAATTTAATGAGGTTGTTCTGTACCTTGGTGGCAAATGGGGTCGTGTTGAATTGGGGGATGAGGATGGTGCCACCAACCGTTTGACCGTCACCGCCCCAACCGATTTTGGGACGGGGGGTTTTGCGGGCGACTATCAAAGGTTTTTGCTTATCAACACGGTTGGGGATACCAGCAATTTTGATCTGACCCGCAGTTCTGAGGGTGCCTTTTTCCGTGGTTTGGCCAACAGCTATAAGGCGGGGTTAAGCGAATCGGGCATAGAAAGTTACGAACATTCGACAAAATTGACCTATCTAACCCCCAAATTGGCCAATCTTCAGCTGGGCATCAGCTATACACCAAAGCTAAGAGACTATTTGACCAATGTCAGCCGTGACAAATACACCAGCTACACGGGATCACAGCAAGCCACCGCCAGTCAATATGAAGATCTGATCGAAGCGGCTGCCAACTACAGCTACAAATTCGATAACGGTCTGGGTCTGGGTGCCAGCCTTGGTTACAACTACGCCAAAGCTGTCAAAACCACCACGGCCAATGCCGATCGTGAGGATCTGAATTCCTTTAACGTTGGTCTAAGC
>VEQJ01000288.1 GCA_018883285.1 Alphaproteobacteria bacterium | reverse complement strand
GTATCAAAACACCTAAGCCCACAACAGCCGAAACCACCCAGCCTCTTGCAGAAATAAAAATCAGGGAAAAAGCGATAACTCCAATGGTACCGTAAACAGACACTATGTTAAGCGATAAGCCACGGGTATTTGCCTTTCTAGCACAAAGGGCTAATAACCCCAACGCCAACAACATCGCGATCAAAAGGGGGGAATGATCCTGGCCAAAAAAGGCAAAGCGTATTTGATTGCCACTTTGCAAAAAAAAGTAATTGATTGGCAGCCAAGGCAAAAGAATCAGCCCCAGATAAATGGTTAGTTTTGCCAGAATTGCCAGATCCTGTGGCTTCATCATACGGCCGCATAAATAGGGCGATAAAACCATAAAAGGGAGATACAGGGGAGCTTTCCAGGAAACGTCGTTTGCTCCGCCGTGAAAAAGAAGGGAGGCAAGGATCAGGGCAATAAAGGCCGCAAACAGATAATCAATTCTGTTTGGTGGTGGCAGGGTGGCGCGCCCGCGCCACATGAGTGCCGCTATCCAGATAAGGGGCAGGGTGTATAACATACCTGTCATCCACTGCGCCCAAGGTATCGCCAGAAAATACGTCGTAGCAAAGCCAAACGTCATGCCAAATAATATGATGGCCGCTGGATAGGCGGGGGATGCCTGACAGAAACGGGCAAAGTTCATGGCGTCAAACATTTCCGAAAGACCACCAACATATGATCTTTTGCGCTCATCCAATAGGGGGGAGCAAGCGCCAAATTGGGATAACGATTCAGGTCGATACCGCCTAAGCCCGACCGTCGGAGCAAGGCAAACAATCGCGGTGCAAACCGAAGTAGCAAATTTACCGCAGCTTCATAGGCTTTTTTCCCTAGGGACGAAGTCCCCTCTGCATGAGAAAATACTTTGAGATACTCAACTTCTAGTCCCAATTGCGGGGCAACATGCGATGCCCAGGATGGATTAATAAACGACATATGTTCGGCAATATGGCAGTACCAATAACGGCTGCCCATCAAGCGCCAGCTCAGCGCTTTTGTATTGCCTGTGGTGATTGCAATAAACCCTCCTGGACGGATGCAAGCTGCTAACGAAGTCAAAAATGCTTTCGGACTAAGGCTGTGCTCAATAACATCAACTGCTAGGGCAACATCAATTTTCGGGTTGGGCGCAGGCAAATGAGCAAAATCACTCCCCAATATATGCACCCCTTTTTCTTGAGCACGCTGGGTGGCCTCAGGATGAATTTCTACGCCTAACCATGTGTAGTCGTGGCCAAGAAATTCTAGCAGGCGTCCATCAAAGCAGCCTACATCCAAAAGCCGGTTGATATCTTTCTGATCAGTAAGCCATTTTTTTAGAAGTTGCCAATCTGTTCTTAGTGTGATTGGCGCTTGCCAACTTTCAGTGTTTCCAGCGCGATAGAGCTGGTCAATTTCCACTTTTGACATGTGCGGATAACGGAAGCATAGCGCGCAAATGCGGCATTCCCATAAACGGCCGCCATCAATTTCACTGTCCATCGTGCGTCCAGCAAAAGTGTTGCTTGGAGGGATTGGTCCGATCTGCCGAACGGCTTCCGAACCACAGTCGGGGCATATGGCTGTCGTTATAGTCATTTGGCAGGCCTTAGTTTTTGAAGCAAAAGTCGTGTGAGGGGTTCTTGCGTCATAATAGCTCCGATAAAAAATAGGATGAAACCAGCTGCAAAATAGTTCATTTCGGGCTGGCCTCCTATCAAAAGGGCTGAAAGGAACAACAATGCCGTCATGGCGTAACGCAAACGATGATCCTTGAACAGCGCATGCGGAACATCAATTTTTCCGACGATCTGTCCGTGTCTTTGATAAATCGCAATCACGTTGTAGATGGTTGCACACAACAATCCAAGAGACGATCCCAGTAGGCCAATATACGGAATGAGCACAGCGGTTAGCAGGGTGTTGGTTGCCGCTACAATAGTTAGACTTTTAAGAATAAAGCGAAAATCTGTTCGGCTGATTAGGCTGATGTAAAGGGGTGTGATATAGATC
>VEQJ01000287.1 GCA_018883285.1 Alphaproteobacteria bacterium | reverse complement strand
CCCCATCCTTACCGACACTTCCCGCCCACAACTGGGGGTGCCATTGCCCCAAGCTGCGCAAATTGTCGCGATAGGGCATCCCCACCTGCATCGGCATGCCCGCCTGCATCGCGGCGACGCTGACCGATGCCCCAATCGCGCTGGCAATCGACTCGGGCGCAATGTTGGCGGACAAGGCTGGCTGCAACACACTGGCTGCGCCACGCCGCACCGCCGCCGCGTCCAGCCCCGCAATCATGGCGGGCAGCAGCCCGACGATTGACAGCACGCTAAAACGCCCGCCGACCAGCGGATCATGCTCCAGCACCTCATAGCCGCAGCTGTTGGCCAATGCCCGCAGCGGGTTATCGCCGCCACCAGCAGGCGCCCCTGTTTTGGCAGGCTCCGTCACCACCGCCACCTGCGCCGCGCTTATGCTCGCCATTTGTTGCAGGGTCAGCAGCTGCATCAGAGTCTCCGCCGTGCCCCCCGACTTGGAAATGGCCAGGATGCCCGCCTGCTCCAACGGCACCTGCGCCCGCAACTGGGCAAAGCTGTGGGGATCGACATTGTCCAGAAAGATTAACTGTGGACGGCCAGCCACCCGATTGCCAAAGCCCGCATCGGCCAGGGCGTACAGCGTCTGCCCGCCCAGGGAGGATCCGCCCGTGCCCAACACCAGCAAAAAGGGATATTGCGCCAACAGTGCCGCCACCCCAGCCGCCGCCGCCAAATCATCCTGCCGTTCGGGCAGACGCAGTAGCGGCAGGCTGCCATCGCCATAGGCCTGCCGCACCCGCGCCAAGCCAGTGGGGGTCTTGGCCAACAACGCCTGCCAATTCACTTGAGGGGCGGAGGCGGGGGCGGGGGCGGATGGAAGATGCAGGGTTTGTTGCAACAGGGTCATGGCGGCGCCTCACAAGTTTTTGATAACAGGTTTTTGATAACACTCCCCCTGTTCTACCGCCTCCCCCCGCGTTTGTGAATCGTTTATCGTGTTTGATAGGGGGTTGGAGAAGGGGGCATGGCTAATCAAACTGAGTGTCTATGTCCATGCTATGATGTAAGATTCGGACAATTTCTATATCATTTTGTATTTCACGATAGAAAATCAGATGCCGTCCAACCAAATGTTTGCGATAACCGACACGAACATGGTCACATGCACGGCCAAGATGGGGTTCTTGTAATAACAGCTGAAAAGCCTGATCCAGCTTGCGAAGATAACGGTTTCTTTGTTCGCGCCCCCATGTCGCTTGGGTATATCGACCGATTGACTGCAAATCAGCGATGGCCAGCTGGGTAAGGCGAAAAACGCCCATTAATTGTCAGGATTCTGGTCAAGATCTTGCAACAAACCCTGCAGGGAATAATCGGCGAAACCGCTATTTTCTCCATCTTGCAAGGCGCGACGGAGAGCTTGCAGCCTGGTTTCACGTTCTTCCAACAGCCGCAGGCCTGCCCGTACAGCTTCGCTAACAGACGCAAACCGCCCCCCATCAATTTGATCGGCGATGAAGGCTTCAAAATGATCGCCCAGCGTTACACTCGTGTTTTTCTGCATGGTACTTCTCACAGGGGACGACCCAAAACTATACCAATATATATTATATATTGGTATAGTTCAAGTCTAAAGGCGCCTAGCCCCCCATCGCCCCATTAGGCGGCCAGGGCTTGCTCAGCGTCCAGGGTGGCGGCGACGGCATGAACAATGCTGGCAATCCGCACCACATTCTGAATCTGATCGGTTGTAACCCCCTCACTCAGG
This sequence comes from Alphaproteobacteria bacterium, assembly GCA_018883285.1. Taxonomy (GTDB): domain Bacteria; phylum Pseudomonadota; class Alphaproteobacteria; order CAISOG01; family CAISOG01; genus CAISOG01. The sequence continues at coordinate 275 of VEQJ01000287.1, read as the reverse complement.
GCTTTTTTCTCATGCGCATCGATGCACATGCCGCAACCGTTGATGGCGGACACGCCCAACGACCACAGCTCAAAATCGATTTTGTCCACCCCCGGATTGGCCAGGATGCTCATCCGCAATTTGGCGGGCAGCTGGCCATAATCCTTGTTGCTGACCAAATGGACAAAGCGGTAGTAAATGTTGTTCATGCTCATAATCGCGGCGGCGGCTTTTGCCCCCTGTACAGCCTCAGGCGACAGATGCTGACCCGCCTCATCGGCCAGGGCGCGCAGCAC
>VEQJ01000037.1 GCA_018883285.1 Alphaproteobacteria bacterium | reverse complement strand
CCTTAAGATTGTGACCACGGGCGTTTTTGATGGTCAGCAGCCGTTGCGGGTTGGGGGTACGAATATCCTGCAACCGCTCAATCCGTTGGCGGCCAGTCAGATAGGCGGCGGTTAGGCTGTTGGTATCGGCCATCACCTGTTCGGGGGTGCCCATTGCGACGATTTGGCCGCCGTGAATGCCCGCCCCGGGGCCCATATCCAGCAAATAGTCGGCCTGGCGCATGGCATCCTCATCATGCTCAACCACAATTACGCTGTTGCCCAGCTCTTTAAGGCGTTGCAGGGTGTTTAGCAGCTTTTGGTTGTCATGCTGGTGCAGCCCGATGCTGGGCTCATCCAACACATACAAAACCCCCGTCAGCCCAGCGCCAATTTGCGATGACAGCTGGATACGCTGGCTTTCACCGCCCGACAGGGTGCCAGCCCCGCGCGATAGGGTTAGGTAGTTCAGGCCAACATCCTGCAAAAACCCCAAACGGGCAGAGATTTCCTTCAACACCCGTTCGGCAATGGTTTGCTGTTTCTGGCTAAGCTTGGCTGGCAAGATCAGTATCCATTCCAGGGCGTGGGTCACTGACATCGCGCTAACCTGGCCAATATGATGGCCAGCCAGCTTAACGCACAGCGCCTCAGGCTTCAGGCGAAAGCCTTGGCAATCGGGGCAATCGGTTGGCACCATAAAGCGCGACAACTCCTCCCGCGTCCATCCCGTTGCGTCTGGCCAACGGCGTTTCAGGTTGTTCATCACCCCCTCAAACGGCTTAGCGGTCGAAACACGTCCGCTGCGCGCCTCAAAGCGCAGGGTCAGAGGCTTTCCATCACTGCCATACAGGATTAACTGGCGCAGCGATTCGGGCAGGTCTTGCCAGGCGGTGTACATCGATTGGTTGGCCTGTTGGCACAGCGCCTGCAAAATCTGGCGATAAAAGGTGACGGCGGGGTGATTGCCCTCATGCGGCCAGGCGGCGATGGCGCCATCCTGCAACGACAGGGCGGGGTTGGGCACCACCAGCTCCTCACTAAAAACCGGCAGCTCGCCCAGGCCACCGCAATTGCCGCAGGCGCCATAGGGGCTGTTGAAGGAGAACAGGCGTGGCTCAATCTCCGGCATGGTGAAGCCTGATTCGGGGCAGGCGTGCAGGCTGGAATAGCGTTTTTTGATGCTGCCATCCGGCGATTCGACCATCAATATGCCATCCGACAGCTTCAGGGCGTTTTCCACGCTGTCGGCCAGGCGGTTGCCCAGGTCATCGGCCACCACCAGGCGATCCACCACCACCTCAATACTGTGCGCCTTGGTTTTGGCCAGGGTGGGCAGCGGGTCATCATCGGCATAGATTTGGCCGTCAATGCGCAGGCGTTGATAGCCCTTGCGGCGCAGATCCTGCATCTCTTTTTTGTATTCGCCCTTACGCCCGCTGATAATCGGCGCAATCAGCAACAGTTTGGTACCCATGGGCAGGTGCAGAATGTCATCGACCATCTGGCTGACGGTCTGGCTTTCGATAGGCAGACCCGTGGTGGGGGAATGCGGCACGCCCGCCCGCGCGAACAGCAGGCGCAGATAGTCGTAAATCTCCGTCACCGTGCCGACGGTTGATCGCGGGTTGTTGTTGGTGGTTTTTTGCTGAATCGCGATGGCGGGCGACAACCCCTCAATGCTATCCACATCGGGCTTATGCACCATTTCCAAAAATTGCCGCGCGTAGGAGGAGAGGCTTTCGACATAGCGCCGTTGCCCCTCAGCATAAATCGTATCAAAGGCCAGCGATGATTTGCCCGAACCGCTAAGCCCTGTGATAACAATCAACTGGTTGCGGGGCAGTTCGACATTCAGATTCTTAAGATTATGTTCCCGCGCGCCGCGTATCACAATTTGTTGTTGCATGATGGGTTCCACGCTTGCCAAGGTCAATTAAGCCATTGTTGTAAGCGCTTTGGCAACAAAAGTCACGCCCAACCGTTGGCCGAAAAGCCGCTTTATGCTGGCGCTGATATATCGTTGCTTTCGTCGCCCCTTGCAGCCCCCTTATCGCACCTTTAGCAGCCTTAGACCATCCATCCATCCCGCACCATTCCCAAAAAATCTGGCATTTTAAACAAATCCTCATCAAACCGTAACACAAGCTGGCTTAGGATAAGTCATGAACAGAAATTCCCGTTAAAGGAGGAAACCATGGTTGTAACAACGCAAGAAAAAACCCAGGACTGGCAGACATTAAATGTAAATGCGGTTCATGTGACCGACAATGGTGGTGCTTTGAACACTGTCACGCCTATAAAACAAGAACAGGCTGGCTCTGCAAAACCTGCGAAGGATTGGGGCAAGGCAGCTCAGGCCACCTGGGCCCATCTCACTAACTGGGAACAGTCTGGTACCTTGAAATTGGTGCAGTGGGTTGCTGAGGGCACCAAGGATAACATCGGCAAATTCGCGGAATTTGGGGCAGATACGACTGCCCGTGCTGTAAATGCTTGGGAAGCCAGACGGGCACAGTCTCCAGTAAATGGCAGCATGGGCGCAACCCCCGTGCCCGCTAACTTCAGCCAGCCTGCGCAGCAAGCTGCAGTAGCTCCACAAAACACAACTCACAGCCAATACCAAACGACTGCGCCAGTTGCGGGTAAGGGCAGTTGGTCAGAAGACTTTGAAAACGCTGCTAAAAAAGCAGCTGGCTATGGCATCGTTGCGGTGGCCGCCTCTGGGGGCGCACTGTTGGCACCGGTAGCGGTAGCGGCTGCTGCTGTAACGGCTACTTATGTGACCATCAAAGTCGCTGAAACGGTGATGGGATTTGTTAAAGGATTATTTGGTAAAAAAGACAAAGGTCAGCAAGCCGCGCAGCAGCAGCCACAGCAAGCCAACGCGTCGCAACCTGCGCCACAGGATAGAGCCAATCCGACTTTGGATGCAAAAAACGTTCAGGCTAATCTGGCCAAACATCCAAAAAATATTGTGACATACGGGGCTATTTTGGAAAATCCCAATCACCCCGACCGCAAAGTTGTGTTGGAAGCCTTTAAGGGTTTGAGCACGGAAGATCGTGACAATGTGTTGGATGCGATTCACAAACAAGTAACCCCTAAAGGCAGCGAACCTCTAATTAGCCGCGCTGTTTCCTCTGAACTAGACGGAATGCATAACCAAATCATCAACGAGGAAGTGATGACGAAATTTGCCGCTTCACGCGCCCGGGGCTAGCCCCAACATCATCGGCGGGGCGGGGATACAAAACGCAAATCAGGATGGGATAACATGGGCAAAAGTCTGGTCATTCCCACGAAGGTGGGAATCCATCAACTGAACCCTACAGCTCTGCCGCCCTGCCGCATGGATCCCCGCCTGCGCGGGAGTGACAGCGCGATATGCTGAAATACCGATAGCGACTTGCCTGAGCAAACCGTGCAATTGCGCTATGGCCATTTTACCTTGGCTAAGTTACAGTACATAATTCCTTCGCACTTCAGCGATGGTTGCCTACCCATTTTACCGTACAAACCGCATACAGGGTTTTGCCATGACCACCCACAACAACATGCCCCGCACCACGCCCCATACCACCACCATTTTTGGCGGCAGCGGCTTTTTGGGGCGCCATATTGTGCGGCGGCTGGCGGCGCGCGGTGACATTGTTAAGGTGGCGGTGCGCCATCCCGAACGGGCAAACTTTTTGAAACCGATGGGCGATGTCGGGCAGATTGTGCTGATAAAAGCCAATTTGCAGGATTCAGCCGCCATTGTGGATGCTGTAGCGGGCAGCGATACGGTGATTAACTGCGTTGGCTTGCTGGCTGAGGCTGGTCGCCAACGCTTTGCCAGCCTACATGTCGACGGTGTGCGTCATATTGCCCAGGCGGCTGAGGTGATGGAGGTGGATCGCTTTATCCACCTGTCGGCTATTGGCGCGGATCCCCATGCCGATGCGCTTTACAGCCGTACCAAGGGCTTGGGGGAGCAGGCCGCGCGGGAGGCTTTTCCCAACGTCACCATCCTGCGCCCCAGCCTGGTATTTGGGGCAGAGGATAAGTTTTTCAATTTGTTTGCGGGGTTTGCCCGTTGGCTGCCCGCCCTGCCGCTTTTTGGCGGTGGCCATAACAAATTTCAACCCGTTTATGTGGGCGATGTTGCCGATGCGGTGATGGCGGCGCTAAACAATCCCGATACCGCGGGCAAAACCTTTGAACTGGGCGGCCCCGCAACCTACAGCTTTCGCCAGCTGTTGCAGCTGATGTTGCAAATTACTGGCTATAATCGCCTGCTAATCCCCGTTCCCATGCCACTGGCCTATCTGCAGGCCTTGATTCTGGAGCGTTTACCCACCCCGCTGCTGACCCGCGATCAGCTTCGGTTGTTGAAAAAAGACAATGTGGTGGCGGATAAGGGGTTAACCCTAAAGGATTTGGGTATCACCCCAACCGCGCTGGAAACTATTTTGCCGACCTATTTGGCGGCCTATAAAAACCCCCAAAAGCTGGATGGGGTGGGGTAATGACTGCCGCCATGTTGTTCCTGTTCCCGCAATCCTAAGGTTTATTCCATGACCATGCTGAGCCTTGCCAATGCTTCTATAACCGTGATGCAGGGGGCGGATCATGGCCTGACCAGCAGCCCCGATGCCTTGCCCGCTATACCCCTGCGCTTAATCGCTGAGTCGGATTGGCAGGCTGTTTTGGCCACATTGCCCGCCCACCATCAAAGCTGGGCAACCGGTCATCAATTTAAGGCAGCGGTGAACAGCCACTGCTTGCTGCCCGATCGCCACGGGCGCCCCGCGGAGGTTTTGGTGGGCATTGGTAAGCAAGCTGGGCTGTGGACGCTGGCCGCTTTGCCCGCCACCCTGCCAGAGGGGACGTACTATCTGGCGGATTGCCCCGCCCTTAAGGATGCCAGCGGCGAATTGTTGGAAAAGCTGGCCTTAGGGTGGATGCTGGGGGGCTATCATTACCGCGCTATGCCGCCCAAAACCCCGCGCCCGCCCGTAATCCTGGCGATGTCGGCTGGGGTTAATCTAAAGGCTGTTCACGCCTTGGCCACCAGCATTGCCTGGGTACGGGATTTGATTATGACCCCCGCCAACCAGATGGGTCCAGAACAGTTGGCGAATGAGGCCGCCGCGCTGGCCAAGCAATTTGGTGCCAGCCTGAACATCACGATGGGTGAGGAATTGGAGCGTGGTTTTCCATTAATTCATGCGGTCGGCAAGGCCAGCACCCAAAGCCCCCGCCTGATCTGCATCAATTGGGGACAGGCCGATAAGCCGCTGGTGGCCTTGGTCGGTAAGGGGGTGTGTTTTGATACGGGTGGACTGAACCTTAAGCCTGGCAAATACATGCTGACGATGAAAATGGATATGGGGGGTGCCGCCCATGTGCTGGGGCTTGCCAAGTTAATCATGACCGCGCAATTGCCCATCAGGCTGTTGGTGGTGATTCCTGCGGTGGAAAATGCCATTGGCGGCAATGCGATGCGGCCATCCGATGTGATAAAAAGCCGTAGTGGCCAGACGGTGGAAGTTGAAAACACCGATGCCGAGGGGCGATTGATCCTGGCCGATGCCCTGCATTACGCGGGGGAACAGGAACCCGAACTGATCATTGATTTTGCCACCCTTACGGGCAGTGCCGTTGTGGCCTTAGGTGGCGAAATTGGTGTGTTTCTTAGCAACGATGACAAACTGGCGTCCGATGCCTTGGCCTTTGCCCGCGTGACGGAGGATCCCCTGTGGCAATTGCCCCTATGGGAAGATTATCTGGAACAATTGGAAAGCAAGAGTGCGGATCTGCTTAGTTGTACCGCAAGTGGTGATGGCGATGCCATTTTGGCGGGGCTATTTCTACAAAAATTCGTGCCCACCGCCATTCCCTGGATTCATTTGGATGTTAACCCCTGGCACGACAATGATCGCCCCGGACGCCCGAAAGGCGGCGGGGATCTCGGGGTGCGTGCCATCTATAAACTGTTGCAACAACGCTATGCGGCTTAGGGTTAACCAGCCCCATCGATTTGTTGTGATTTGTTGTCAAGGCATTGTCATGCAGATTTGTTAGACTTTTAGAAAGTTTTTCTGTAACTTAAGTTCGTTACCATTTGTTCTTTAGGGAAGAGTTTTCATTTCCATTTTTGTCTGTAGGATTTTTTCATGATCTCTGTTCAAAAACATTCCCGTACCAATGCGCAGGCGGGCTTTGCCTTAGGCTTGATTCTAATCGTCGTGACGCTTATTGCTGTTGTGATTGGGTTTATGGCACGCAGCACGGGCGATGCGGGCAATTTGCAGAATAAGGATGAGGCAAGATTGGAAGCCAATGGCTTGATTGGCTCGGCCTCAAGCGTGCAGTCACAATTCAGCACCTATTTAGCCACCACAGGGACAAAGGCCTATCAAATTTATGCCGCGCGTGGCGGTACCGATGCGGTGCGAACCAATATTGCCAATCTGTATCGCCCTGATGGTGCTATCCAACCCCCCAAATTTAATCCCAGGGCTTATGATACCGGTGCCATTGCCGATACCTGTACAGCGGCTGGCAACAACAGCGACACCGACAGCAATGGGTGCATGTGGTATTTAACGCGGATGAACTTGGGGCTGGGCAATAACATTATGGAGAGTGCAGTCTCCACCAACGGATCGGCCATGACCAATGAATTGGTGGCCTTTACCTTTCCCTTGCGCCTGTCGGTCTGTCAGCAGTTGAACAACAACCTTAGCGGCGCCGACCTCAATGCCGATCCTGTTGCGGCAACCCTGGCCATCAATGCGTGGGGCAAGCTGGCGCCGCCAGCAGCGGGTCAGCAATGGTCGTCTGTGGTGAATTTGGATCAAAATGCTGGGACAGCCCCCGCCGCTGCCCAAGGGCAATTTGTGAATGGCACCAATTTTGCCGCCAATGCGGGGGCGGCCACTTTTCTGCCCGTCATTAACGGCAGTCCAAGGCAGAATTTTTGTGTCAGCAGTGCCGCACCCAACGCTCGTTTTGTTTATGGGCAAACCGTTTTTATTCAGTAACGGCTATGCCCTGGGGCTTGCTTAATGGTTGGCATTGCCAACGCAGCCAGAGTGTTGCCGCCAGCAGCGCCAGGATGTTGGCCTGATGAACCGCCGCCAGCCAAATCGGCACGCCAAGCAACAGGGTTGAAATCCCCAGGCCGGCTTGCAACAGTGCCAATATCGCGATCATCGCCACTGCCCGCCGCAGCGGTCTATCCACCCCCTGGCGCAGGCCAAAGGCACCCCATTGCATGATGGCCAACAGCGCCGTTAAGACCCCCAGCCAGCGATGATGAAACTGAACGGCGGCGTGATTGCTGATACCATTCTGCCACCAGGGTTGCAGCGTACCATATTCGGCGGGTATCCATTGCCCGCCCATCAGCGGAAATTCGTTATACACCCACCCCGCCCGATTGCCCGCCACCAACGCCCCCGCCAGCGTGGTCAACAGCAATAGCGACAGCATCAGGAGGCTTAAGGCGTTAAGGCCTGTCGGCACCGACTTTGGCATTGTGTCAGCGCCAATGGGGCGCAATTTCCAAGATTGCCATAAGGTTAAGGAGAACAGCAGCAGCGCCAGCCCCAAATGAACCGCCAGCCGCAGCGGGCTAACCCGCGGTTCATCCATCAGGCCGCTTTGCACCATTAACCAGCCCATCAGCCCCTGAATCGGTACCAGAATGACCAGCGCGCCATACCAGCGTTTTTGCTGGCTTGACAGCCAACCGCGCCACCAAAAAACAACAAAGGGCAGCAAATAGGCCAGAAAAATCAACCGACCCCACAAGCGATGCGCCCATTCCATCAGAAAAATTTTTCGAAACTCTTGCGGGGAAATATCGTGGTTAACCTGTTGAAACTGTGGGCTGGTTTGATATTTATCAAACTCCACCTGCCAGGCGGTTTGACTTAACGGCGGCAGGGTGCCGGTAACAGGGCGCCAGTCAACGATCGACAGCCCCGATTCGGTCAGCCGCGTCACCCCCCCCAGCGGTACCATCACCGCCACCATCAACACACACAGCAACAGCCAGTAATATAACAATCGGTTTTTGTTAACGTCAGTTTTCGTCATGGATTTCTCCCCGCCCTTAGGTCAACATGCCCCCGCAAGGCATGGGTTGTTGGTTGACTCAGTCATCCCCCAGGTTGCGCATGCTTGTCAATCCATGCTGGCAAGCATGCCTTAGGATGGCTTGAGCATTGCCGCAAACAGGGTTAGGATAGGCATCATCGTCGGTCGATAGCCTTTGGCAGGCTGGCACTTGCACCAAAAAACATAAATACGGATTGATTGTACCATCGCAAAGATTCAACAAGAAATGGATGGGGGTTCCCCCCTAAACGTAACCCCACCTGCCAGCTTTGGATCCTTTATCTGGTGGTTGGTTTGGCATCAGGATCGCCGCCGCCGCCTGAAACTGTTAAGCATTTTGGGGCTATGCCTAATCGCCGTTACCTGTGAGATGGGACGGCCTGTTATCATTAAGTATTTGGTGGATAAGCTGATTGCCACCCCGATCAATACCTCGGTATGGTCAATGGCTTGGCCGTTGCTGTTGGTTTTTATGGCAACCTATGTGGCCAACCAGATTTTGTTCCGCAGCGCTGAGCGGCGGGCGGTGTCGGTTATTCCAGAATTGCGCACCGCGGCCAGAAATTTGGCCTTTGGTTACGGGATGCAGCATAGCCATCGCTATTTCCAGGACAATTTTGCGGGCACGCTGGCGGCCAGGGTGGCGGAGCTGGGT
>VEQJ01000286.1 GCA_018883285.1 Alphaproteobacteria bacterium | reverse complement strand
GATCATGATGATGCAGGATGCCCTGCACAGCCGTATTGCCGCCCCCCTGCCCCATGTGCCGATTGCCGCCACCCCCCATTTGGGGCGCGATACCGCCACCGCGATGCAGGCGGGATTGTACTGGCTGAATGTGTACGGCTTGGCGGGGTTGCTGCGCGGCCTGCTGACGGAGCTGCATTTGGCCGACAGCACGCCCATTTTGGCGACGGGGGGGCTGGCCGCCAGCCTCTTTCCCGATTTGCAACGCCAGCTGCCCCAACTGCAACTGGTCGGCGACCTAACCCTGCGCGGCCTGTGGCAAGCCAGCCAACAGCTTCGTCTAGCCAAACCCAACAAACCCGCCTAACCTAAGCCAACCATTCTTTCATACCCCCGTTATCGACCCCATGACCAAAACCAAAAAGCCCGATCCCCATCAACTCGTTTTCATTCCGCTGGGCGGGGTGGGGGAAATTGGGGCGAACTTCAGCCTGTATGGCTATGGCGACCAATGGATTATTTTGGACTGCGGCATGGGATTTGCCGACCCGATCCAATTGCCGGGGGTTGACCTGACCGTTCCCGATCCCGCGTTTTTAGAGGATCAGGGCAGCAAGATTTTGGGCATGGTGCTGACCCACGCGCATGAGGATCATATTGGCGGCATTACCCGCCTGTGGCCGTATCTGAAATGCCCGCTATACGCCACCCCCTTTACCATGGGGCTGATTGAAAACAAGCTGAAGGAAACCAATTTTGGGGCGCGGGTTAAACGCCACACCCTGGACTTTTCCGCTCGTTTTACCCTGGGTCATTTTGATTTAGAGCTGGTGGACATCACCCATTCTATCCCCGAATCGCAGGGGGTGGTGATCCGCACTCCCGCCGCCACCGTTTACCACACCGGCGATTGGAAGCTGGATGACCACCCGATGGTGGGCAGCATCACCAATCAGGCACGATTGGAGGCCTTGGGCGATGAGGGCATCGACGCCATCGTGTGCGATTCCACCAACGTGTTTTCGAAAAAGGCGGCTGGGTCAGAGGGGGATGTGGCGGAGGCGTTACTGCCCCTGGTTCAACAGGCAAAGGGGCGGGTGGCCATCACCTGTTTTGCCTCCAACATTGCCCGCGTCCAAAGCGTGATGGAAATTGCGGTTAAGACGGGGCGCACCGTTTGCCTGGTTGGGCGATCGCTGTGGAACATGTGGGAAGTGGCGCGCAATTGCGGCTATCTATCCCATCTACCCGAACCCTTAATTGACCGCCAGGCGCGGGAAATCCCCGCCCACAAGCTGTTAATCCTGTGCACGGGCAGCCAGGGGGAGGAGCGGGCGGCCTTAGCCAAAATCGCGGGCGGCACCCACCCCCATGTCAAATTGGGTAAGGGCGATCTGATCCTGTTTTCCTCACGCATTATTCCGGGCAATGAGAAAAAGATTTTCAAGTTGTACGATGCCCTGCTGCATCACGGGGTTGAGGTGGTGACCTCTTATGACCAGGCGATTCACGTGTCGGGGCACCCGGGGCAGGATGAAATGCGCCAACTGTACAGCTGGCTGAAACCGCGGGTCAGCATCCCCGTGCATGGCGAACGCCGTCACCAGGATTTGCACGCCAAGCTGGCAGTGCAGGAATGGGGCTGCCAAAAAGCCCTCTTAATCGACAACGGCGGGATGGTGCGTATCGGCGCGGGGCAGGTGGAGGCGGCGGGTCGGGTGGTCGCAGGCAAGCTGGCCGTTGATGGCGAAACCCTGGTCGAATCCAGCGATCCAGTCTTTGCTGAGCGTCGCCAGCTGGCCGCCAATGGACTGCTGACCATCACCCTGCGCCTGGACGCTAAGGGCGCGTTGCAGGAACCCCTGCGCTGCCACACCGTCGGCATCCCGCTGTTGGAGGATGAGATAGCCGCTCTGCCACGCCAAATGCGCAAGCTGGTCGATCACTGCCTGTCCGACAGGACGGCGGCGGAAAAACGCGATTCGCAACTGCTGATCCGTGAGCTGGAAAAATCTCTGAAACGTTGGTGCAAGCAGCACTACCAGAA
>VEQJ01000036.1 GCA_018883285.1 Alphaproteobacteria bacterium | reverse complement strand
GTGCTCATGTACGTCTATGTACACTCCCGCCGTCGCTGCGCTATGGCGCGCCTAGCCGCTCCGTTTCTCGATTTCATAACATTTTCGCAGGCTGTATATTTATAAATTGGAACGACTATATCTTAATCGAGTCATCCCAACCATTTTGATTTTAGGGCTAGCAAAAGCCAAAAAAGATGCTATAAGAGACGACCGTATATTGAATCGCTTGGAGCCTTATCATGGCAAAATCCGCCGTCATCCTGGTCAAATTGCTCAGCACCGCTGGCACGGGCTATTATTACGTTGCCAAACGTAACCCCCGCAAGCTGGTCAACAAATTGGAATTCCGCAAATACGACCCACGGGTTCGTAAGCATGTGGTGTTTAAGGAAGCCAAGCTTAGCAAATAGGCTTTCGGCTGCCTGAGGCGGATTGCTAATGAACCGCATCCTTCCTGCGCAAAGGCTTAGCCCGCAACAGTTGCCGACCCTGTACCATCGTCACCACCTGGTGATTGGCGTCGATGAGGTGGGTCGCGGTTGCCTGGCGGGGCCCGTTACCGCCGCCGCCCTGTGTTGGCTTCCTGCAGTCCAAACCGTTTACCAACCGCCCGCCATTGCCCAACAGGTGCGCGATTCCAAAACGCTCAGCGCGCCGCAACGGCAAAAATTGGCCGCCACCATTGCTGACCACGCCCATCACGCCCTGGGGCAGGCCAGCGTGGCGGAGATTGATCAGATCAACATCCTGCGCGCCAGCCTGCTGGCCATGAGTCGCGCCCTGGAATCCCTGATGATAGCGTTATCAGCGCGAGAGGATGCCGCGACCCTGACCAACATCGCGGTGGTGGTGGATGGCACCCACGCCCCGCAACTGCCGCCCGCGTTGAACCCCGCCCATAGCGCTCATATCCAGCTGTACACCCTGATCAACGGTGACAGCCAGCTGACTGAGGTGGCGGCGGCCTCCATCATGGCTAAGGTTGCCCGCGATCACCACCTAAGCGCGCTGGCCGCCGATTATCCCGCCTATGGTTGGGATCGCAACAAGGGCTATGGCAGCCAACAGCATTTGGCCGCGCTGACCACCCATGGTGTCACCCCCCACCACCGCCGCAGCTTTGCCCCCGTTAAGGCCGCCGCCTAGCCCAAGCCTATATCCCACGCGGTTAGCCGCCCGCCATTGCCCCCCTATCCTATGGGCGCACCATCCGTTGCTGCCTTCCCTACATATTAATCAGGGCGGCGTCGTTGATGGTGACGCCCAGGGTTTTGCGGATATCCTGTTGCAGGGCGTCGGTGACATCCTTTTGCAGGCTGGTGGTCAGCTGTTCGGTCAATTGTTTGTACGTCGGCGATGGTTGATCATCGGGGGTGAATTCCCGAATATCGGTCAGCCGTACCAGCCACAGCGATTTTTGATCCTGCCCCGTTAGCAGTTCCTGATTGGCGGCGTTAAACAACCCCATCACCAATTCGGGCGGCAATTCCAACGGATTATCCTGTTGCGTGAAGAAGTTTGAGCTGTTCAGGATTCCGCCCTCCGCACTGGCCAACTGATTCAGGGTGCTACCCGCCCGCGCCTGCGTCAGCAGGCTTTGCAACTTGGTATCGGCGGCGGTTTGCAGCTTTTGTTTGGTCAACAGCTGGGCAATTTCATCGCGCACCTTGGCATAGGGGCGGGTGCTGGTCGGTATTTCCTGATCCACCCGCATCACCAAAAAGGTGCCATCGTCCAGGGTCAGGTTGGTAATTTGCCCCACCGTCGTGCTGTAAATCGCATCGCGCACCCGATCGGTGTTGGGGAAATTGGCAATATCCTGGGATCTATCATCCTTACCCCAACGATCCACCTTGGCCAGCCGAACGATCGGTTGCGCCGACAGCTTCGCCACCTCCTCCAAACTGCCGCCCCCGGCCAGGGTATCTTCGATCCTGGTTTGCAGCTCGCTAATCATGCGGGCGGCATCGCGGGCTGCTATACCATCGCGCAGCTGTTGCCGCACCTCCTTAAGCTCTTGGGTGCGGGGTGGGGCAATCGATTGCACCGACAACACCACCCAACCCATCGGGCTTTCGATCGGGGCACGCACGCCCACCCCATCCTTAAAGGCGGCATCGGCCAGTTGCGGCAACAAATCCTGCGCCGACACCCGCCCCAGATCATTGACCTTACCGCCATGGTCTTGGGCAATTTTTTGGGCAATTTTGGGGGCGACCTCAGCACTAGGGGATTTTTGCGCCTTTAGGTCTTCATAGGCCTGTTTGGCCTTGGCCGCATCGGCAAACAACAGCTGCACCACCGTCCGCTGCTCCGGCACCTTAAAGCTGGCCAGCTGCTGCTGATAGGCGGCGGCAATCGCCTCCTCACTCACAGGCAACTGGCTGGCCACCGCCTGGCTGTTGATTTTGATCATCGAAATGGCGCGATAATCCCTCTCCAGGAAAAAATTGGGGTTTTGCTGATAGAACTGCTGCATCTCCGCCTCGGTCGGGGCGGCGGCCTTCACGGCTGAAATCGGCAAGCGCACATACTCAATCTTACGCTGTTGAAAGCTGGTGGCGGCGATGGTTCGCACCAGCGAATCGGGCAGTTGCAGCAGGGATCCCACCGCCTGATTCAACCGCGTCACCGCCAGGTTCAACCCAACCTGATCGGCATAATCCTGTTCCGTAAGGCGCAGGCGGGATAGCACGCTGGTCAGCTTGCTGGGGTCAAATTGGCCGTTGGCATCGCGCAAAATAGGCTCCTGCACGATGGTCAGGGCGACGCTGGCCGGGTCGGGCAGAATGCCCGCATGTTGGGTATAGGCCGCCATGATTTGGCGGGTCAGCAGCATGTCGGTTACATAGCCCAAGGCATTTTGGTTCTTAAGAATTTGGATGCTAATCGGCTGCGGGCTGCTGGCCTGCAGTCGCGAAATTTCCAGCTCTAACGATTGGCGAAATTCGCTTAGGTGGATGGACTTGCTGCCAATACGGGCAACCGTGACCTGGCCAAAACCGCTGCGAATAATGTCGGCAATGCCCCAAATCGCAAAGCTGGCAATCAGCAACACAAACAGCAACCGCGCCAATAAGCCGGTGGTGTGATTTCGTATGGCCTGCAACATCAGCGATCTCTCCGTTAAAAAATTCCGTTACCCTGGCACGGCCAGGGGGGTCATTGGTTAAAGCCCTGTTCAATACATTGTGCAAAGCTGTGGCCAACAAGGCAACCAGGTTGTATGCTGCGCCCTGCAAAAGATTCCTGTAAAAACTTACAGAACGCAGCGCAGTTTACAAACAGATGGGCAGGAAAGGAACCCTGTTATGACCAATTCTTTTACAAATGCTTCAGCAAAAGACGTGGGTACCGCTTGGCTGGGGGGCGAATTTGCCGGCAAGCTGGTGGTTGGCAATTGGAAAATGAACGGCCTGGCCACCGATGCCAAGGCATTGGTGCAAGCCCTGGTGGCGCAGGGGGCGGGTGATAAGTCGCTGGCTCCTCAAGGCCAAGCTGGGGTGCAGCTGGCCATCTGCCCGCCCTTTACCCTGCTCAATCCCGTGCGGCAATGGTTGGGTGCCGCCCCATTGTGGCTGGGCGCGCAGGATTGCCATGCGGAGGAAAAAGGCGCCTTTACCGGCAATATCAGCGCCGCCATGCTACGCGATGCAGGCTGCCAGCTGTGCATCCTGGGGCATTCCGAACGGCGGCAGGCGGGCGAGAGCAGTTCGCAGATTGCCGAAAAGCTGGCCGCGGCCTTGCGGCACCAACTGATCCCGATTTTGTGCATCGGCGAAACCCTGGCGGAGCGGCAGGCGGGGCAAACCCTGGCCGTGCTGGCTGAGCAGTTGGCCAGCAGCCTACCATTTCCGCTAGCAGGCAGCGGTGGCAGCAGCGCAACCCCTGCCCCGATTGTGGTCGCCTATGAGCCGGTATGGGCAATTGGTACAGGCCTTAGCGCCACGTTGGATCAAATTGCTGAGGTGCATCAATTCCTGCGTCAGCAAACCGCCGCGCTGGGGCATGTGCCCCTGCTGTACGGTGGTTCAGTAAAAGCTAGCAACGCGGCCGAAATTATGGCATTGGGTGATGTTGATGGTGTTTTGGTTGGCGGTGCCAGCCTGAACGCTGAGGAGTTTTGGCAAATTGCTGTGGCCGCCAGTACCGTTTTGGCGGGGCGCAGCGTTAGCACGGCGGCGGCCTAAGCCCTTTGTTAATCAAGGGCTTATTTGCTTAAGCGGCACCCCTAACCCCGCGCCAAGGTGGCGTTACGAATTGGAGATAACAGATGTATGGATTTTTGGTTTTTGTGGTCGTGATTGTTGTGTTGCTGATGATCGTGCTGGTTCTGCTGCAAAAAAGTGAGGGCGGCGGATTGGGCATCGGTTCGGGAACGGCGGGCGGCCTGATGACCGCGCGCGGCGGTGCCACCCTGTTAACCCGCGCCACCGCCGTGTTGGCGGGCATTTTTATGGTGCTGTGCCTGGTATTGGTGTTGATGCAGCAAAAGCAAAAGGCCAAATCCCCCGTGGTCGATCTGCTGCAACAAGCGGGGCAACCTGTTGGTGGTCAGGCGGCGGGCGCGAACGGGTCTGCGGCTCCGGCAGCTCCTGCAGCCAATAGTCCTGAGGCGGCTGTTCCTGCTCCTGCGCAAACTGCTCCTGCCGCTCCTGCTACAGCACCAGCACCAGCCCAAAAGCCGTAACACCATTCCCTCCCATCCCATGACACCCACGCAATCGGAGCCAACCTTCTTATGACCCACCAGCCACGCTTTATCTTTGTGACCGGAGGGGTCGTGTCGTCGTTGGGCAAGGGTTTGGCGGCGGCATCGCTGGGCGCGCTGTTGCAATCGCGTGGTTATCGCGTGCGGCTGCGCAAATTGGATCCCTATCTGAACATCGATCCAGGTACCATGAGCCCCTATCAGCATGGTGAGGTGTTTGTGACCGAGGATGGCGGCGAAACCGACCTGGATTTGGGGCATTATGAGCGTTTTACCGGCGTTAACGCCCGCAAGACCGACAACACCACCACCGGGCGCATCTATGCCGATGTGTTGGCGCGGGAACGGCGGGGCGACTATCTGGGCGCCACGGTGCAGGTGATTCCCCATATCACCGATGCGATTAAAGACTTTATTCTGGCCGATACCAGCGATCACGATTTTATCATCTGCGAAATCGGCGGTACGGTTGGCGATATCGAAAGCCTGCCTTTTCTGGAGGCGATTCGGCAGCTGGGCAATGAATTGTCGCATCGGCAGGTGGTGTATATCCACGTCACCCTGTTGCCCTATCTGGCGCATGCGGGCGAAATTAAAACCAAGCCAACCCAGCATTCGGTGAAGGAGCTGTTGAGCGTGGGGATTCAGCCCGACATCCTGCTGTGCCGCACCGAGTTGGAGTTGGCCGAGGATGCTAAGCGCAAAATCGCCCTGTTCTGCAATGTGCAGCCCGATGCGGTCATTCAGGGCAAAAATGTTTCCAATATCTATGAGGTGCCGGTGCCTATCATAACGAGGGGTTGGATCGCGAAGTGCTGAAGCATTTTAATATCAGCGATGCCCCCGCCGCCAATGTTCAGCCCTGGCAGGATCTGGTACAAAGCTGGCAAAACCCAACCCACAGCGCCACCATCGGTATTGTTGGCAAATATGTCGGGGTGGCCGATTCCTATAAATCGTTGCAAGAAGCCCTGCACCACGCGGCGATTGCCAACCGTTGCCGCCTGACCATCCGCTGGATCGATTCGGAATCATTAGAGGCTGAGCCAACCGTGCTGGATCAACTGACCGACTGTGATGCGCTGATTGTGGCGGGTGGCTTTGGCCAACGGGGGATTGAGGGCAAATTGGGCGCCATTCGTTATGCGCGGGAGCAGGGCGTTCCCTATTTGGGCATCTGCCTTGGGATGCAATTGGCGGTGATTGAGGTGGCACGCAACAAATTGGGCTTAACCGAGGCCAACAGTACCGAGTTTAGCAGCACCAGCGAGCCTGTTATCGGCATGATGACCGAATGGCAACAGGGCAATCAAACCGTGACCCGTGGGGCACGCGACGATATGGGCGGCACCATGCGGCTGGGCGCCTATCCCTGCCAGCTTAGCAGCACCAGCATGGTGGCCAAAATTTATGGCAGTGAGCTGATTCATGAACGCCACCGCCACCGCTATGAGGTCAATATCGGCTATCGTCAACAGCTGGAATCAGCGGGGTTGAAGTTTGTTGGCCTGTCGCCCGATCAACAGCTGACGGAGGTGGTGGAGCTGGCTGGCCACCCATGGTTCGTGGGGGTACAGTTCCACCCGGAGTTCCAATCCAAG
Source organism: Alphaproteobacteria bacterium (assembly GCA_018883285.1). GTDB lineage: Bacteria > Pseudomonadota > Alphaproteobacteria > CAISOG01 > CAISOG01 > CAISOG01. The sequence goes on along the minus strand of VEQJ01000036.1, from coordinate 2,563 downwards.
CCTTTTGCGCCCCACCCGCTGTTTGTATCCCTGGTTAAGGCGGCGATTGCCCGTCATCAGGGGCAGTTGGGGGCGGCCGCCTAAACAATTTTATCCATCCTAAGGAATCGATCATGCCAAATCACGTTACGATTAGCCCCAATGTGGTGGTAGGCAACGACCTGCCCCTGGTACTGATTGCGGGGCCTTGCGCCCTGGAAAGTCGGGCACACGCCCTAGAAATGGCCAGCGCCCTTAAGGAAATGACCAGCAAATTGGGGATGCCGCTGATCTACAAAACCTCTTTTGATAAGGCCAACCGCAGCAGTATTGCTACGGGGCGCGGCATGGGGCTGGCCGACAGCCTGCCCATCTTTGCCGAAATCCGCGACAGCCTGGGCATTCCCGTGCTGACCGATGTGCATGAAAAGGAACAGTGCGCCCTGGCCGCGCAGGCGGTGGATGTGTTGCAGATTCCGGCTTTTCTTTGCCGCCAAACCGACCTGCTAATCGCAGCGGGCAAGACGGGTAAGGCGGTGAATGTCAAAAAGGGGCAGTTTATGGCGCCCTGGGACATGAAGAATGTGGTGGCCAAGATTGCCTCAACCGGCAATGACAAAACCCTGTTGTGTGAGCGCGGCACCTCCTTTGGCTACAACACCCTGGTCAACGATATGCGCGCCCTGCCCATCCTGGCACAAACGGGATGCCCCGTGGTGTTTGATGCCACCCATTCGGTGCAACAGCCAGGCGGCAAAGGGGATCGCACGGGGGGTGAGCGGGAGTATGCCCCGATCCTGGCGCGCGCCGCCATTGCGGTTGGGGTGGCGGCGGTGTTTATCGAAACCCATGAGAATCCTGACCAGGCGCCCTCCGACGGGCCCAACATGATCCCGCTGCATGACATGCCCGCCCTGCTAAGCTGGTTGAAGGAGCTGGACGATATGACCAAAAAACATCAAAACAAATTGACAGAAGCCGCCTAATAGGTTTTTTCTCAAACAGTTGCAACCCCCCGATCACCAAAAGAAGGTACCTGATCATGAGCCAAATTGCCGACATCATCGCCCGCGAAATTTACGACAGCCGTGGTAACCCCACCGTGGAAGTCGATGTGATTCTGGCCTCTGGCTTTGGTGGCCGCGCCGCCGTTCCTTCGGGGGCGTCAACGGGCAGCCATGAGGCGTTGGAATTGCGCGACAACGACAAAAAACGCCTGTTTGGTAAGGGCGTGAAAAAAGCGGTTGAGACCATCAACCGTGAGATTTTCAAAAAGCTGGTCAATATGGACGCCGATGATCAGGTTGGCATCGATCGCACCCTGATTGAATTGGATGGCACCGAAAATAAGGCGCGCCTGGGCGCTAACGCCATTCTGGCGGTCAGCCTGGCGGTGGCGAAGGCAGCGGCTGAGGAGGCTAAGGTGCCCCTGTACCGCCATGTTGGTGGCGTTTACGCCCATCTGTTGCCCACCCCGTTGATGAACATCATCAACGGCGGTGCTCATGCCGACAACCTGCTGGACATGCAGGAATTTATGATTGTGCCGCACAAGGCCGAAAACTTTGCCGAAGCCCTGCAAATGGGGGCGGAGGTGTTTCACACCCTGAAGAAGATTCTGGCGCAGGGCAAACACATCACCGCCGTTGGGGATGAGGGTGGCTTTGCACCCAACCTGACCAGCAGTGAGCAGGCCTTGTCCACCATCGTTGAGGCGATTGAAAAGGCTGGCTATACCCCGGGTGAGGAGATCAGCCTGGCGCTGGACGTGGCGGCCAGTGAGCTGTACCGCGATGGTCGCTACAGCTTTGGCGGTGAGAATAAGCAGTTCAGCAGCGCCGAGTTGGTTGATTTTTATGCCGACCTAACCAACCGCTATCCCATCGTGTCGATTGAGGATGGCATGGCCGAGGATGATTGGGAGGGGTGGAAACTGCTGACCGCCAAATTGGGCAACAAGGTACAGATTGTTGGCGACGATTTGTTTGTTACCAACGTCGAACGGCTGGCTAAGGGTATTGCTCAGCAGTCCGCCAACGCCATTTTGATTAAGGTCAACCAGATTGGCACGCTGACCGAAACCCTGGAAACGATTAACACCGCTTATCGGGCAGGCTTCAGCGCCATTATGTCGCATCGCTCTGGCGAAACCGAGGATACCACCATTGCCGATCTGGCGGTGGCGATGAATTGCGGCCAGATCAAAACTGGGTCGATGAGCCGTACTGATCGGATCGCCAAATACAACCAGCTGTTGCGGATTGAGGAAAAATTGGGTCAATCCGCCGCCTTTGCCGGCCTGTCCACCTTTGCCGGCAACCGCAACAGCGGCAACCCCCGCCTGGCCTTTGCGGCCTAAAATCGATGGTGTGGTGGCGATAGGACAGGATGGAATAGAAAAACCTATGCTATCCCCGATTACCATTGGTACGATTCAGGTAGCGGATCCTGTGCTGTTGGCACCGATGACGGAGGTGACCGACCAACCATGCCGCCGCACGGTGCGCGATTTTGGCGCTGGCCTGATTTTCTCAGAAATGATTGCCAGCGCGGCCGCCGTCCGCAACATCGCCAAAAGCCGCAA
>VEQJ01000035.1 GCA_018883285.1 Alphaproteobacteria bacterium | reverse complement strand
GTTTGGATGGTGATGGGCGTGATGGCATTGCCGCCAGCATCCGTGCCGGTCAGGGTCAGGCTGATGCCACCCAAGCCATAATCGTTATCATTTTGCAGCCCGTCGTTGTTGAAATCCACAAAGACCGATCCCGTAATGCTGCGGTCATTAGGAATTTCAGCAAAATTGTTACCAGAGGCGGTGGGGTTGGGGGGCAAGATGATGTTTTGAATGCGACTAGGCAGGGTGGTGGGGGCGGTTGCGACGCCAGGGGTGCCCCCATTGGCCACCGATCCCGCCGTGGTAATCCCGTTGGAGGTGTTGGCGGGCTGATTCGGTTGGCGCAAGCTATAGGTGCCTGGCGCCAGCCCCGTGAAGCTATAATTGCCTGATGAATCGGTAAGTTGCGTGCTAAGCAGGGTGCCCACGCTGTCTAACAATTCGATGGTTACCGAACCAATGCCAGTATCGGATCCGTTGAAAAGCCCGTTGTTGTTATAGTCCAAAAAGACCTTTCCAGAAATGGTCGAAACCGCCAATTCACTAAAGTTGTTGTTAACCGAACCACTAATCGCACCGCCGCTGCCATCAGCGTTCAGGACGATGCCAACAATTTGACTGGTGGTCGCACTGGGGTTGCTGCCCACCCCTGCCGTGCCGGTGCTGCCCCCAGAAGAGGAAATGGTGCCCGCCGTGGTAAGACTGTTCAGGGTGCCAGCAGGCTGGGCAGTCTGACACACGGAATAGGTGCCCGCCGCTAGTGAAGCAAACAGGTAATTGCCTGAGCTATCGGTTGTTTGAGCATCCAACACGGTGCCGCTGCAACTGGATCCGCTGCGCAATTGGATGCTGATTCCCGCCAAAACGGAATCCACCCCACTGTCAAAGATGCCATTGGGGGTCAGGTTATTGTCTTGAAAGACTTTTCCCGAAATAAAGCCTTGGGTGCTGACGGTCAGCGAGGAATTAACCGCCTGCTGATTGTTGCCAAGATTGGTTTGCAGGCCGCCCGCGGGAATGGTGTTGGTATGCACCCCCGCCGCTGAAGCGGTGACATTCACACTGATGCTGCAACCATTGGCGGGAATGACAGCGCCGTTGGCATAGGTGATGGTACCTGCTCCCGCGGTAGCCGTTACCGTGCCTGGGCAAGTTTTCTGCACATTGGGGGTGCTGGCCACCACCACCGCCCCTGGCGCGGTGGGTAGCATATCGACCAGGGCGGCCGTCAGCGTCGCCGCCGTGCCGTTGTCATTGCCTAGGAAGATCGTAAGCGTAGAGGTTCCATTGGCGGCAATCACCGCTGGGGAAAATTGTTTGGTAATGGTTGGCGGGTTAGAAATAATCAGTTGTGCGCTGGTACCCTCCTCATTGCTAATACCCTCAAAGCTGCTTAAGGCATTGGCGGCAATCGTGTTGGTATAGGTGCCTGAAACATTGCTCAACACATCGACCGTGACGGTACAGGTGCTGTTGGCGGCAAGGGTTGCCCCAGTCAATTTTATGCTGTTGGCCGATGCGGGGGCATTGACGGTACCGCCGCTACAGGTGGTAGCCGCATTGGGGGTTTGCGCCACCACCAAATTGGCGGGCAGGCTATCGGTCAAGCTGGCTTCGGTAACGCTGGTGCTGTTGGGGTTTTGGATGGAAAGGGTCAGGGTGGCTGGCAATCCAGCACCACGGGTTGCCGATCCTGTTGTAAAGCCTGCCGGATTGCCGGTATCAAGGGTGCGCGCATCGATGGCCTTGTGAATAACCACGGGTGACTTGGCACGCAACGTATCACTAGTCTCTTGCGCGTTAGAGGCTGAAACACCGCCAACCGTTGCCGTCACCGCGCCAATCGGAATGGTGTTGACATAAACCCCTTCGCTGGCCGCAACCACATCAATTTCGACATAGCAGGATGCCGCCACGCCGCCAGCCGCCGCCGCCAGATTGCCACCTGTAACTTGCACCTGGTTGCTGGTGGGGGTGGTTACAACCGCGCCTGTACAAGTGCTGAATGGGTTTGGGCCATTGGCGATCGTGACACCGCTGGGCATGGTATCCATCAACGAAATATTGCTAGCAGGTTGTGTTGTTGGATTTAAAAAGGTGATGCGCAGTCTTGAGCGATCATTTGGTTTGATCACATTGGGCGTAAATTGCTTGGTAACCCCGATGTTGGTCTGCGTCGTTAAACTGGTAGCGGCCTGGCCAGCATTGGTTAGCCCCTGACTGGTGGTGACCGCGCCAATCGGAATAAAATTGGTTGCGCCACCAATTGCCGTTGACGTTATATTGACGGAGATGGTGCAGCTGCCATTAGCGGCGATACTGGCACCACTTATGGCAACGGAGGTGGCATTGGATGCCGCTGCAACTGTTCCGTTAGTGCAGGTTGTTGAGGCTGCGGGGGTTGGTGCCAACCGTAGGCCGTTTAAGGTGGCGCCCGCTGTACCATCGACGGTAAAATAGTCGGTAAGGGCTAAATCGGTAACCGCGGTGTTGCCGTTGGTTAGCGTGATTGTTAGGCGACTTACCTGTCCCGGAAAGGTCAGGGTGCTGGGGTTGGTGGCCTTGGCAACGGCTATCCCTGTCGGTGGCGTGTAGTTCAGGGTTCCTGAAACAGCCGATTGATTGCTGATATTGCCGTTGGCGGTAATGTTGCCGATGGGTATGGTGTTGACCCAATTGGCGGCGCCAGTGGCAACCACATTAAACAGCACATCGCATGATCCGTTGCCTGGAATATTGGCGCCCGTAAAGCCAATGCTGTTGGCACCAACGGGGGCTGAAAATGCGGTGGTGCCCGCACAAGTGGTGGATGAATTGACAGGGTTGGCCAAGGTCATGCCCGTTGGCAAGGGGTCAACAAACGAAACATTGCTGAGGGCAACGGCACCATTGTTGTTCAGGCGAACACGCACGGTGGATGTGCCACCCGATGTGACCGCGGAGGGGCTGAAAGATTTGCTGGCCGCCAGCGATGAATTGATAGTCAGGGATGCGCTGGCCGTCACGGGGGGTATGACACGTGTTGATCCGTTCGCCAAAGTTTCCGAGGCGCTGACAGCGGCTGTATTGTTGTAAATACCAGCAGGGCCCGTTACATCAACTTGCAAAAAGCATGCGCCCGCCTGGCCGGTACCATTGCTCGCACGGGCGGGCACAATCGCGCTATTCATAGTTACTGAGGTTGAGTTGGCCGCCGCCGTGATGGTGGGGTTGCCTGCACAGGTAGTCGCCGCATTGGGAACAGCCGCCACCCTAAGTTGGCCACCCAGGCCATTGGTGGGCAGGGTGTCGCTAATCGCGGTATCGGTTAAGGGATTGGCCGATAGGTTGGTTAAACGAATTTGCATGCGCGTCACCGCACCCTCAGAGATTGGACCCGCTGGGGTAAAGCTTTTGGTGGCGCTTAGCGTGTTGGCATTGATGGTGGCGGTTGTGTTGTTGGACGCACCACCATTACAAATCGTGCCCGAATTGTAACAAACTGATCCAGCGGGCAAGGCATTGCTGGCCAAGGAATTGTTGGCCGCTGAGGCCGATGTCATCGCCCAAAAACTGATGGTACATTGCCCAGGCGAAAAAATGGTGGTGCGGGCAGGAAAAGAGCTTACGGCAAGCGCGACGTTTGAACTGCCCAGCGTTGATGTCGTGCTGACAGCCCCACAACCTGTGCCAGCAATCGTTGGTGTATAATTGATGCCGCCGATGGTTCCCGTCAAAAATGTTTGACCATTGGTTAGGCTGTCGGTAATGACCAAATCGGTCAAAACGTTGGTTGACCAGTTTTGTACAGTTATATCATAACGCACTGGATTGCCGGGGGCAGGGTTGGCGGGTGATACCGATTTGCTGATGTTCAGGGTATCCAACACCAAAACAGAGGCCGATACCGATTGGCTAATGATGGAGGGGTCAGAGGTAACAACCGCCCCCTCAGCAATGCTATTGGTATAGGAATAGGGGGTGTTGGCGGCTTGAACCGTTCCTGTATAGGGCACGGTAAGAGTACAGTTGCCACCAGCGGCAATAACGGTATTAGCTGTTTGGGTAACCCCCTCATTGCTGCCGGTGGCGGCAAAACTGCCCGCAGTGCCGCCAGCAGAACAGGTCATGGTTGGGGATCCAGAAACCGTTAGACCAGAAACCCCGCCCAAAATGCCATCGATGGGGCTATCGGTAAAATTGGTGATGGTAATGGCCGAGGTGCTAGAATTGCTGAAGGTAATTGTGAAGCTGTCAGATTGCGCACTGGCGATAGCGGGATGGGCAAAGGCTTTGGTAATGCCTAAAGGCGATCGAGCGCGAATCTGTGCACTGACATTATTGGGAACCAGCCCAATATCGCTGCTAAAATTGGTCGCTCCGACAATGGTGTTGTTCAGGGCGCCCGTGTCATATTGGCCATTGGTTTGGCGCGCCACCACGGCGACCGTTATCGTGCAGCTGCCGTTAGCAGCAATCGTACCACCACTGGCGGCAAGGGAAACAGCACCCGCGGCGGGGGCAAAGCTGGGGGCGGTACCACCCGCGGTGCAGGTTGATGTGGCGGCGGGGGATGCGGCAACTTTTATGATGGCGCCGCCCGCCCCTAAGGTTGGGAACTGGTCGGTTATGCTGAAATTTGCTAGCGGGATTGGGTTGGGGTTGCTGATCGAAATGGTCAGCGTCGTGCTGGCACCCCCTAAATACAGCACACTATTGCCAAAGCTTTTGGAAATGGTTGGTGGTGAGGCCGCCAAAACATTGATGCTTTGGTTGACGGCGCCCACATTGGCAACAGCAGATCCATCATCGCCGGTAACGGCACCACTGGCAATTGAGAAGGCATAGTTGGCGGCGGCACCCGTAGAGCTGCCCGCGGTAATGGGAATGATAATAGTGCAAGAACCATCGGTGCTGCCAAACCGTTCGGGAATGATGCCGCCGCTTAAGGAAATGGCCTGTGATCCCAAAGTCGCGGTAAGGGTGCCAGCGCCCGCCGCGGTGCCGCTGCCGCCCGTACAGCTGTAGGTAGGAGTACCCGCCACCTTTAGCCCATTCGGCAAAGTGCCAGGAAGGGTGCTGGAAAAGGCGACGTTGCTAATGGCGGCGGTCGGGTTGTTGTTCGACAGCGTCAGTTGCAGTTGGGTCACTTGCCCAGGATAGATGCTTAAAGGCTGTCCCGATGCCACGGTGACGGAGGCGGCCAGCCCCGCAAAGGCTGGTGATGCCCAGGCCACTGTGCCGATAATCGCCAACACCACAAACAGGCGCCGATAAAGCTTATGAATCATCTTGCGCATTGGCTATAGCATATTGGCTTGGGTAAAGGCCGCCAGATTAACAGTTAGTCAAAGCCAATACCATAGTATTGGGTCGTGGCATCGATGATTTGCGGCGTGATTGTCAAGTCGGTCGCAATCCCCTATTCTGATTACCCAATCTGGTAGGAGAAGATGCAATGAGCCTGGATGTCTTTCGCGAAGTTAATGAAGAATATCGGCGTGAGCAGTTTTTGGCTTTTTGCCGCCAACACAAAAAGCTGTTGATGATCCTGGGCGGTGGCGTGCTGCTGGCAGGAATATTGTACGCGGGGTGGCACCAGGTGACCGCCAAACGGCTGGCCAATCAGGCGATAGCCTTCAGCGGCGCCCTTGGGCAGTTGGCGGCGGGCAATGCATCGGCGGCTGAGGCGGCCTTTGGGCAATTGGCCAGTCAACAGGGCGGCTATGCGGCGCTGGCCAAGCTTCACCTGGCGGCATTGCAGGAGAAGTCGAACGATGCTGGCGCGGCGTTGGCTACGTTAAAGCAAATGGCGGATGACAACCATGTGGATCAGCCGTTGCGCCACTATGCCCGCTATATAGTGGGTCAGCGGATGGTGGAGCAGGGTGGCAAAGCCGTCGATCCCGCCGCGGTAGACGGCTGGCTGAAGCCATTGGTTGCCAAGGATAATGCCTGGGCGGGGCTGGCCATGGAATTGGTGGGATTGGCCTATATTCAGGCCAATCAGATGGATGCCGCCCGTAAACAGTTGCAAGCCTTGGTGGAGCGTAAGGATGTGCCCGTGGCAACCCGCGAACGGGCGGAGGGGTTGTTGACCCTGGTGCACAGTCGCCTGGGACTAGCCGCCCCCAACAACATCATTAGTCCAGACGATGCGCGTGCCGATGATGCGCTCAACAATCAAAATGCTGTCAGCCAGACACCTGCCCTTGGATCGCCCAACAATGCCCAGGGAACAAGCCAGTAATGTGGATTTTAGCCCCTATGACCATGGTAAAATCGTGCGCCCGCCTCTATCGGCCTGGCGCCATCTTCTTGGCCTGCCTGCTGGCTATCACCAGCTTGGTGGGGTGCAGCGATGATAAGCCCAAATTGGTGGGGGATCGTCGCCCCGTTTTTACCACCCCCGCGTTGCAGGCGGATGAGACCGCCGGGCTAAACCCACTTCGGCTGGCTGAACCTACCCGTCCTGCCGCCTGGATCGGCTATGGCGGGCAGGGGGATCAGGCGCCGCAACATTTGGCCTGGTCAGGTCAATGGACACCGCGCTGGCAGGCGGATATAGGCTCTGGCAGCCAAAAGGATAAGGTGCTGTTGGTCAGTCAGCCGACCAGCATGGGTGAGGCAGTTTTCACCTTGGACAGCCAGGGCGTTGTGCAGGCCACCAATCTGAAAAACGGCGCTCAGCTGTGGCGGCAAAAAGCCGTAACCGATGGCGGCGATGCGGTGGCGCAGGGTGGGTTGGTGCTGACCGACCGCCTGGTGATTGCCGTGTTGGGCGATGGTCAGGTGCGGGCGCTGAATCAATCCGACGGCGCGGTGGTTTGGCAGCAACGCTTGCCCAACCCGGTTCGCCTTAGCCCACAGGCCGACGATGGCCATGTTTATGTCGCCACCATTGATAACAGTTTGTACGCCCTGAACCTTAGCGATGGTCGCATCACCTGGGAAACCCGCGGTTTGGGGGAAAAGGCACGGCTGTTACGCCCGGGCAGCCTGACTTTGGGGCGCGATATGCTGTTGCTGCCCACCTCCACCGGCACCCTGTTGGCGGTGCAGCCAACCACGGGGCGGCGGCTGTGGGAAATATCCCTGGCCGATGATCAGCGCGGCGATCTGATTGCCGCCCTGCCCGGGGTGGTGGCGCCAGCGGTTTTGGCCGATGGCGTGGTGTACGCCGCGGGCTTCAGCAACCGATTGGTCGCCCTGCAGGCGCGCAGTGGGCAGGCGATTTGGCAGGCATCCTTGGGCAGTGCCGCCACCCCATGGATCAGCGGCAACATGATGTATGTGGTCACCCCCGATGGCCAGGTTGCCTGTTTGTTTCGCAGCAATGGCAAAATTCGATGGGTCAAAAAATTGCCAGAGGGCGGCGGTGACGGCGTAACGGTGTGGTTTACCCCCACCCTGGTTGACAACCAACTGTTGTTGGCCAACCAACGCGGCCAGGTGGTCGCCCTGTCACCCTTTAATGGCGACGAAATTGCCCAGCACAAAATCGATGGCGGCCTGGCCAGTGCCCCGATCGTGGCGGATGGGCAATTGCTGTGGCTGACCGCCAATGGCCGTCTCGTGGCGTATTAGGGGGCGACGGCGTACTATTCTTTTCGCCGCCGTTCCCAAAAGCCTCCTAATATAAATTCACGCGTCTTTTGCAGCAGCTCTTCTGGGATCATTTCTGGGTGCGTCTCCCGTTGTTGTTCACAATAAGCCGCCGCCGTACCCACCTGACGGGGCGTGGCAAAAGAAGTTCCTTGAGCAACCACTTTGCCTATCCACCTCTGAGCATCTTCTATTTGCAATAGCCGATTAAGGGGTTTTCTCTTGACAGACCCATCGGGGTTTTCCTTGATGAGTTCTATAGTAAGAACCAAACCGTTCTCTAGAATAACTTTATTTTCTGAAATATTAACGCCATTAACATGAACATCCCCAGAGTCTCCTACAGTAATCCCTGGTATTCTAGCATTAGAATAGGGTGTCAGTTTTCCATACTCATCCTCCGCAACAACATTTAAAATATTTTTTCTAATGCTATGAGGATCAATAAATATATTTCCAAAATTACCAGCGGCTTTAAAAACTAAACTCCTCCCAGCAAGATTATTAATAAAATTAGACACTGTTCGGAAAGATTCCTTACGTTTGACAGATTCTTCTGTTTCTCCTTCAACAGGACGAGCCAGTGCATTCTGCAAAAAACTTGCGAAATAAAGTAAATTATCTGTAGTTATTTTTTGATTGTAAGAAGGAAGTCTCTCTTTAATATAAAAATCATACTCATAAATAGTAAATGATAAAATGGCTGTAGCCGAAATATTGGCAATAAAAGGTGTTTCAGAAGAAAGTCTCTTCGAAAGCTCTTCGACACCTTTATTGGTTTTAGGAAGTGGAATAATTTCTATATCAATAGGTTTTTCTGGAAAAAACTTGGCAAATCTAGCCTTAACCTGGGCTTTCACCATTTCAGCGTGATTGTAAGAAACGCTAGCTCTATACCCGTTTGGGTCTGCATCGCTTTCCAGCGGCGAAACCATCTCGGGAAGAGAGGGCTCTATAATTTTAACCCGACAGGGGTTGTTAGAGGGTGGCGTGTCCGCCAGCACTGCCGCAGGAGTCAAAACCGTCGACAGGGTGGTTAGCGCAGAAAGGGTAAGCGCGGTGGCAGTAGCACTCCACGCACGCATTGTTGCACCTATTTCCTTAGACTTTTGTGTGCTCATTGTCCTTTGATGCCCTACCCTAATCGGTTATCTGTTATTAATAGGTTTCTTATCATAAATAAACTTTTGTTTCAACAAAGAATGCATTGATCAACCAAATCTCCTTATTCCCTATAGCGCAACAAGGCTTCCCCCGCCCGCCTAGTTGGCGTATGGTGTGCCGATGATTAAACGACCCCCCC
>VEQJ01000034.1 GCA_018883285.1 Alphaproteobacteria bacterium | reverse complement strand
AGGTTGAGGCGCCGTTGCAGCTGTTTGTCGAAACGCTGCCCAATGGCGTTCAGCATCGCATTGCAGAAATTGACGATGACCACCCCCTGGACAACACCGCCGAAATCACCGTGCCCGCTGATCATATTTTTGTGATGGGCGATAACCGTGATGATTCCCGCGATAGCCGTGAACCGACGGTTGGGGCGATCCCGATAACCTCACTGATTGGCCAGGCGCAGATGATGTTCTTTTCGATTAGCCCGATGGCCAGTTGGTGGCAACCGTGGGAATGGCCATGGGCGATCCGCTATAGCCGCTTTTTCCAACTGGTGGATTAGGGGTGGGCTAACGGGTGGATGGCGGGCGGGTTAGGATGAAATGCCGCATTGCCACCTTCCCCCAACAGATAACACTTGTGCTAAAGGTGGTTGATTTGGTACACAGCTGTTGTCATGATGGCGAAACGGGGTGTAGCGCAGCCTGGTAGCGCATCTGCTTTGGGAGCAGAGGGCCGGGAGTTCGAATCTCTCCACCCCGACCATCAGGCCAAACCCCTTTAGCCTTAGCCCCCCTGGTTAAAATATGGTGTTAACCGCCCTGGGTGGATTCAAAAGCGGAGTTGCTTTTTCCATGACGCAATATCGCCTTTACCAGCGTGCCAAATCCGCCATGCAATCGGGCAAGGCCAAAACCAAAGGCTGGGTGTTGGAACCGTTGCCGTCGGATCGCCCCGCGCCCAACCCGCTGACCGGCTGGGCAGCGTCGCACGACACCCTGGTACAAGCGCCCCTGCATTTCGATAGTCGGGCAGAGGCGGAGGAATATGCCGCCACCCACCAGCTGGACTTTGTGGTGCAGGAGCCGCATGCGGCAACGGTGAAGCCCAAAAGCTATGCCGAGAATTTTAGTCCGAACCGCAAACGCGATTGGTAGCTATAGTCATTTCACTTTAAAAATCTCCAGTGCTGCAAATGTCACGATCTCTGTGATACGGTGCTCATGTACTTCTGTGTACACTCCCGCCGTCGCTGCGCTATGGCGCGCCTGGCCGCTCCGTTTCTCGACCTCGCAACATTTTCGCAGGCTGTATATTTCTAAATTGGAACGACTATAGTCATTCCATTATCTAAATTGAAGCGACTACAGCGCTATTTTTCTTGCCATCCACCCCCACGGCGACCTTCACACAATCTTCATAAAACTTGGGTAGATTAGAAGGAGTTTGTTAACAAATAGATTCATGGAAAAAGCCTATGGCTACGGCGACTGCCACTGCTGCATCATTAGGAGGGCAAATGCGTGCAGAGCCGTATCCAACCTATGCCAACGCCGCCACAGGTTTGGAAACAATCCTTAATATTATGGACGCTGAGATAACTGGGGATCAGACTTGGCGTTTTGTAGCTGACGAAAACGCGCCAGGATATGTAAAGGGGGTTGCCGCGGCCTTAAATGCCGCTGGATCAACATGGGATCACGTCAACCAGGGCGGTTGGGCGGCTACCGATGCTGCCTTTAATTTCGCCAATTGGGTGACCGCGACGAATGCCGCTGATGCAGAATTAATCAAAGCCATGATGGCGCTATTTGAGGAAGCAACGGCGTTAGGCATGTCACCAGTTAAGGCCAGCATGGCGGTTATGCTGGCCAATATGTATCCAGGTATACGTGTTGAATTTAATTATACCACGCCCCAAGCCGCCGCACAACCTCAACAATCTCAAAACGGTGGAAATGGAGACAGGCCAGGCGAAGACCAATATTCACAATATTCCGCGGGAACGAGTACGCCCGAGGGAGAGGATCCGAACGCAAACAGTCCTTATATGATTGGAGACTTTGGTGAAGTAGCAGCACAGAACGGGCGATAAAAACAGCCTGCAACCGCCATATCATTGCACAGGGCGCAACCATCGGTGGGCAGATTGCCTCCCCCGATAACCTAAGGCGCATACCCCAATCTGTAACGCGCCGCGCCAACCAAAACCCATGCCCCATGGTCAATTCGATACGGCCGTTGCCATGATTTTTTCTTGGCCGCGGGGGCGCTGTATGGTTAAGTAGGGGGGCGTCATCTTTGCAAAACCGAAAGGGGTCATGAATGCCAAACAACCCAACAGAAAGCTTTTTGGCCAGCCGTCTGGCGGCGGTCAGGCCTTCGCCCACCCTGGCGTTGGTGCAATTGGCGAAAGAATTAAAGGCGGCGGGGCGCGATGTGGTCGACCTGTCGGCGGGGGAGCCTGATTTTGACACCCCCGATCATGTGCAACAGGCGGCGATTGATGCGATGGCGCGGGGCGAAACCCGCTATACCGCGGTGGCGGGCACGCCAGAGCTGAAAAAGGCTATTCGCGCCAAATTTTTGCGTGATAACGGCCTGGACTATAGCGCGGATGAGGTGATGGCGGCCACCGGCAACAAACAGCTGTTGTTTAACGCCATGATGGCCACCCTGAACGCGGGGGATGAGGTGGTGATTCCCGCCCCCTATTGGGTATCCTATCCCGACATGGTGCTGTTGGCGGGCGGCCAACCCGTGGTTGTCCCCTGTGGCCAGGACAGCAATTTCAAGCTGACCCCCGATGCGTTAGAGGCCGCCATTACGCCCAAAACCAAATGGCTTATTCTGTGTTCGCCGTCCAACCCAACCGGCAGTGCCTATAGCAAAAATGAGCTGGCGGCCTTGGCCGATGTGCTGCGCCGTCATCCACAAACCCTTATTTTAAGTGACGATATTTACGAAAAACTGGTGTTTGATGGCAAAAGCTTTTGCAACATTCTGAATGTGGCGCCTGATCTTAAGGATCGCACCATGGTTGCCAATGGTGTGTCCAAATCGCATGCGATGACCGGCTGGCGTTTGGGCTATGCGGCCGCCCCCGCCTGGTTGATTAAGGCGATGACCCTGATTCAATCGCAATCCACCTCTAACCCCAGTTCGATTAGCCAGGCGGCGGCGGTGGCGGCGTTAGAGGGCGACCAAAGCTTTTTGCCCGCATGGGTGGCGGAGTATCAGGGGCGCCGTGATGTGTTGGTGGCGGGGCTGAACGCCATTGATGGCATCAGCTGCCTGACCCCCGATGGTGCCTTTTATGTTTACGCCAATTGCGGCGGCCTGCTTGGTCGCACCACCCCCGATGGTCGGCCATTGAATGATGATAAGGATGTGGCCGCCTATCTGTTGGAATCGGCGGGCGTGGTGGCGTTGCATGGCGATGCCTGCGGCCTGTCACCCTTCCTGCGGCTATCCTTTGGCAATGTCACGCAGGATAAACTGCGGGAGGCATGCCAACGGATTGGCGCGGCGGTGGCCAAGCTGCAAGGCAGTGACGCGGTCGCGGCCTAAATCCTTATATCCAGCGCGGATAGGGCGGGGGTGGTGGTTTGTTGGCGGGCATACAGGCTGGCGGTTTGGCGAAAGGGTTCGATGTTCAGCCGTGGTGACTGATCATTCTGGCTTATCATTTGCGCCAGCAGGGCTGGTTGCACAAAATCGCTAGGATCAACGGCATGGGTGGTGGCCTGGGCAGCGGAATGGGTGGCAGGTTGCGCGGTTAGAAAATCTGGCGGGCGGCTTTGCGGCGTTTTGGGGAAAACCACCACCTGACCCGTGCGCACGGCCAACGGGGATTCTGCCGACAGTGGTGCCACCGCCGTATCGGCCGCCTCCATCGGCGGGCTATAGCCCAACAGGCGCTGATGGCTGGTTTTGCCATCGTTAGGGTCGGGGCGGGATTGGCCGCGGGAATGCCCGCCATCCTCAAGCCCATCATCAACCGCGATCAAAAGGTCGGCGCCCGCGCGCTGCTGAGCAGGTTGGCCATCGGGATGGTCGCGCCAAGCCTGTCTATCGCCTGGCAAACCCTGAAAAGAACGGCCGCCATCAACCCGCGCCAGGGGGCGAACCCGCTCCGCGCTGCCCGCAAGGCCGGGGGGCAGGCTGCCCACCAAGCTGTTGGCTGTCGTCATTACCATAACCCCAGCATCCTAAAACAAAAACCCTAACAAACGCTTTAGCAGGGCACGACCTATTTGGCCATCCTTATAGTCATTCCCCTTTAAAAATCTCCAGTACTGCAAATCTCACGATCTCTGCGATACGGTGCTCATGTACGTCTATGTACACTCCCGCCGTCGCTGCGCTATGGCGCGCCTGGCCGCTCCGTTTCTCGACCTCGTAACATTTTCGCAGGCTGCATATTTCTAAATTGAAACGACTATAGGCCTTCGATAGTTTTGTTGGCGGTGCGTTGCACAAAGCCATTGGTTTTTCAAGCAAGAAGGGCTACATAAGGTATCGCATAGAGTTCCACAACTCCCAAAGAAATTTTTAGGGTAAATCGAATGCCTGATATCATGTTTAACGGCCCAGAGGGGCGTTTAGAGGGTCGCTATCACCAGGGGCCTGAGGGGGCGCCGCTGGCCATCGTGCTGCACCCCCACCCGCAACATGGCGGCACCATGAACAATAAGGTGACCTATGGCCTGTTTCATTTGTTCGTGAATCGTGGCTATTCGGTTTTGCGCTTTAATTTTCGTGGCGTTGGGCGCAGCCAGGGGAAGTTTGCACGGGGTGAGGGGGAGCTTAGCGATGCCGCCGCCGCCCTGGATTGGTTGCAATCGGTTAACAACTCCTCCGTCAACTGTTTTGTCGCGGGCTTTTCCTTTGGTGCCTGGATTGCGATGCAATTGCTGATGCGGCGGCCAGAAATTCGCAGCTTTGTGGCGGTTGCCCCGCCCGCCAACATGTACGACTTCAGCTTTCTGGCACCCTGCCCGGCCTCTGGCCTGATTGTCATTGGGGATCAGGATGAAATCGTGCCGCCCGATGCCGCCAAGACGCTGGCCGCCAAATTGTCACGCCAACGCGATGTGCAGGTCGATTTTCAAACGGTTGAGGGCGCCAAACACCTGTTTGGGGGTAAGGTCGACGACCTGATGACGGTGGCGGATGCCTATATCGGCAACGTCTCCTTTGCGCCGATTCAGCCTAAGTCGGGTGGCCGACGAGGCTAATAGTCATTCCACTTTAGAAATCTCCAGTGCTGCAAATGTCACGATCTCTGCGATACGGTGCTCATGTACTTCTGTGTACACTTCGCTCCGTTTCTCGACCTCGTAACATTTTCGCAGGCTGGATATTTCTAAATTGAAACGACTATAGGGTAAAAACACTCTATTTTTGCGATTATTGTACCTGTGACAACACCCCGCCCGTCATTGGTTGCGGTGCGCCTGTTGTGCCAGGAAAGCTGATGGGCAGGCCGCGTTGATGGCGGGCGGCCAGATAGGCAAAGGTTTGCGCCTCCAGCGCGCTGGCCGACCACCCCACCGCCTCCGCGATGCAGACGGGCACATCCCCCAGCCGCTGTGCCAATAGGGTCATCAGCGTGCGGTTTTGCGTGCCCCCGCCGGCGACAATCCATTGGCTTGGCGGTGTTGGCAGATGGCGGACGGCGGCGGCGATGGTGGCGGCGGTCAGGGCGGTCAGGGTGGCGGCACCATCGGCAGCGCTCAGCCTGGCCAGCGGCGCCAGGCTAAAGGCGCGGCGATCCAGCGATTTGGGCGGCGGTGCGGCGAAATAGGGATGATTCAGCAGCTGCGCCAACGCCCCCTCATCCACCTTACCCTGCGCCGCCAACGCCCCCTGCGCGTCAAAGGGTTGCCCCAACTGCTGTTGCATCCAATCATCGATCAGGCCGTTGCCGGGCCCCGTGTCAAAGGCGATCATCGCCTCAGGCTGATCGTTGGGGATATAGCTGATATTGGCTACCCCGCCGATATTGACCACCGCCAAGGGTTTGGGCAGATCGGCGGCCAAGGCCTGATGAAAAATCGGCACCAATGGCGCCCCCTGCCCCCCCGCCGCCACATCGGCGCGGCGAAAATCCGACACCACGGGGATTTGCAACTGCGCGGCCAGCCAGTCGGCATCGCCAATCTGCACCGTGCAACGGTTGGCGGGATCATGCCACAGGGTGTGGCCGTGAAAGCCAATCAGCGCGACCGGCTGGTCAAAGTCCGCCAACAGCCGCCGACAGGCCTGCAGGTGAAAATCGGTTAATTGCCGAACCAGAGCGGCTGGCGCGCTGGTCTGACCATAGCTGGCCAACAGCGCTTGGCGGAAATCGGTGGGATAGGGCAGGGTCAGATGCGCCCCACAGGCCGCCCCCCGCACCCCATCGGTCAGCAGCAGGGCGGCATCCACCCCATCGGCTGAAGTGCCACTCATCAGGCCTAGCGACCAAAAACAGGAAGACGTTAAGGGCATTGTAACAATTTTGTAGTGTATTAGGGGTGCGTTGTAAAAAATTTGTAACAAACAATGCTACGAAAAAAGGAAAAATACCGTGTTAGAATATCAATTATATGAGATGGTTGCGAATGATAGCCAGCCGCCCCTAACCCAAAAGCCAAGTGCCAGCGGCGGTAGTGGCATGACTGTAGCCCCCAGCAAATTTGGTGTCCAGCTAAGCCTACAGGGTCACCAGGCCGCCGATCCATCCTGCCCCCTCAGGCTGTTGCTTAGCGGTTCGACCAAGGATGGCGATGGCTTTCTGTGCGATTTGGATCAAGGGGGCTATGCCGTGACCGAGGATTTGCGGGTCGTACCCCTGGTCGATGTGTATGACTCCGCGGCAGAGGCTGAGCAGGTGTGCCAATGGCTGAATCAGGATTTCGGGCACCAGCTTTGTGCCCGCACGGTTGGTCGCCTGCGGCAACAATTTGCCACCCAGCAGCAGGCCGAGGATTATCGGATGGCGATGCTGTTGGCGGCGATAACCCCCGATGACAACGGTGTTGCGGTGCCGCCCGTGCTGGCCAGTCTTTTGCCTGTTACAACCGCCGCCATCCCCCGCCAAGCGGGCTGGTCAGCCACCATGCCTATGTCCCAGCATGCCTATGGCGCCGCCCATGCCCACAGCTGTAGCCGTTAGGGCGCAACTATGGGCTTAGAACAGGGTGGCATGGATGGGCATCGCATACAGCTGGTCATGATCGGTCAGGGGAATGGGATAATCATGGCTTAGGCAGGCATCGCAATATTGCGGCTGATTCGGGTTGCGGCCATCACCCTGCCCCAAGGCGCGGTACAAGCCATCCAGGCTGACAAACCCTAAGGAATCGGCACCGATATAACGCGCCATTTCCTCAAGATTCATGTTGGCCGCCAACAATTTGTCGCGATCGGGGGTATCCACCCCATAAAAGCAGGATCCGATAATCGGCGGGCTGGCCACCCGAAAATGCACCTCCCGCGCGCCGGCGTTGCGGACTAAAGAGACGATTTTGGTGCTGGTGGTTCCGCGCACGATGCTGTCATCCACCAACACCACCCGTTTGCCGGCTAAGGCGCCACGGTTGGCGTTATGCTTTAACTTCACGCCCAGATCGCGGATTTGGGCGGTCGGCTCAATAAAGGTGCGGCCAACATAGTGATTGCGGATAATCCCCATCTCAAAGGGCAATCCCGCCGCCTCAGCATAACCGAGGGCAGAGGCCACGCCAGAGTCGGGCACGGGGATGACCACATCGGCGTCAACCGGATGTTCGCGCGCCAATTCGGCACCAATGGCCTTGCGCCCCTGGTACACACTGGTTCCCTCCATCTGGCTGTCGGGACGGGCAAAATAGATATACTCAAAGACACAAAAGCGTTTGGGAACAGGGCGAAAGGGGAACAGCGATTTGATCCCGCTTTTGCTGATGACCACCACCTCACCCGGCTCAACATCCCGCACCAACTCTGCCCCCAGAATGTCCAGGGCGCAGCTTTCCGAGGCCAACACGGGGCTGCCATCCAATTTGCCCAGCACCAGCGGGCGCACCCCCCATGGGTCACGCACCCCAATCAAGTAATCACGCGCCAACGCCACCAGCGAATAGGCGCCCTGTATCTGTTGCAGGGCGGTAATCAAATCGTCAACCAGCGTGCGCTTTTTGGCCGCCGCCATTAGATGGATAATGACCTCCGTATCGGAAGTGCTTTGGAAAATCGCACCCTGCTGCACCAATTCCTGACGCAGGGCGATGGCGTTGGTCAGATTGCCATTGTGACACAGGGCAAACCCGCCCTTAGCCAGATCGGCATAAATCGGTTGCACATTGCGCAGGCTGGTATCGCCACTGGTGGCATAGCGGACATGGCCAATGGCGGCATTGCCAACCAATCGACCGATGGTGGCATCCTTGCCAAAATTGTCGGCAACATGCCCCAAGCCGCGATGCACGTAGAACCGCTGGCCATCAAAGGAAACGATCCCCGCCGCCTCCTGCCCGCGGTGTTGCAGGGCGTGTAGGCCAAGGGCGGCGTGGGCACTGGCATCATGATGGGCATAGATGCCAAAAACGCCACATTCATCGTTGAATTTATCAAAAGGCACGATCAAACTTTTCCCTTGGGCATAACGGGGCAAAACTATTGGCTGGGTCACCCCAACCAGCACAACAGGCTAAGGCTTTTTGGTAAACAATTCGTCCAGCCGTTTACGTTCTTCTATACCGTAACCAGGCTTTGCGCTAGGGGTAGCCGCGGGCGTGGGGGCGGCTGGTGTAGGGGCAGGCGGCGCCGCATTGTTGGTATGCGTATTGTTGGGGGTTGGGTTGGGCGCGGTGCCCTCATGCTGGCCATCATGGGGGGCAGGGGTGGTTGCCCCATCTTTGTTGCCATCCTGTTGCTGGCCATCTGGCTTTTCGCCGCCCTGCCTTTCGCCGCCCTGCTTATCACCATCTTGTTGCTTGCCAGCGCCATCACCGCCAAGCCCATAGGTTTTGGTTGCCTCATGCAACCCCTGCTGGCTGTATTCCAAAATAACCGGCACCAGGGTGGAATCCTTATACCAAGCTGGCAAGCTTTCTGGTGCCCCAAAATTGTGAATACCCAGCAGTACCAGCG
>VEQJ01000285.1 GCA_018883285.1 Alphaproteobacteria bacterium | reverse complement strand
GGTCACATCGGTACCAGCCCGCGCCACCCTGGCCTTACCAATCGGCACGATATGGTCGGGATCGGTCGGCACATCGTCAAAGCTTTGGCCGTAGAGAATCTCATTTTCCAAAAAGATAATCGGGTTGGGGTCACGAATGGCCGCCTTCAACAAACCCTTGGCATCGGCCGCGCTGTAGGGCGCCACCACCTTTAGGCCGGGGCAGTGGGCGTACCAGCTGGCATAGCATTGGCTGTGTTGCGCCGCCACGCGTGATGCCGCGCCGTTGGGACCACGGAACACGATGGGGCAACCCATCTGCCCGCCCGACATGTACAGGGTCTTGGCGGCGGAGTTGATGATCTGGTCAATCGCCTGCATCGCAAAGTTAAAGGTCATGAATTCGATAATCGGCTTCAGGCCACCAAAGGCCGCCCCCACCCCCAGGCCAGCAAAGCCATGTTCGGTAATCGGGCTGTCAATCACCCGCTGGGCACCAAATTCTTGCAACAAGCCCTGGCTGATTTTGTAGGCGCCCTGATATTCCGCCACCTCCTCCCCCATCAAAAAGACGGTGGAATCGGCGCGCATTTCCTCAGCCATCGCATCGCGCAGGGCGTCGCGCACGGTTTGCTTGGTGGTGACACCCGTAAAGGGCGTTTCCTCAACCACGGTTGTGTTAAGATTGTTACGCAAAGCGGCACTGTTACTGGCCATCGGGGACTCCTCAGTTTGATTCGGCGTTTGATTCGGCGCGGTTGATGCTGGTGACGATGCCGCACCAGCAGAGGGGAGCGCAACCGCCACCTCCCCCTCTGCCAAAATCATGGCAATCGGGGTGTTGACCGCCACCCCCTCAACCCCTTCTTGGATTAAGATTTGGGTCAGGCAGCCTTCGTCGACTGCCTCAATTTCCATCACGGCCTTGTCGGTTTCGACCTCAGCCAGCAAATCGCCAGCGCGCACCGCATCCCCCACCGCCTTCAGCCAGCGAACCAGCTTTCCTTCGGTCATGGTGGGCGACAGGGCGGGCATTAACAGGGCGGGCATGGCTAGGCTACCTTAAGCACGTCGGTGTACAGCTCGCTGGCGTCTGGCTCTGGACTTTCCTGCGCGAAGTTGGCGGAATCGGTTACCACCACCTTCACCTCATCATCAATCTGCTTCAACGCCGCCTCGGTCACGCCCGCCTTGATCAAATGGGGCTTAAGATTTTCGATGGGGTCCCGATTCTCCCGCATTTCCTGCACCTCCTCCTTGCTGCGGTATTTGGCAGGGTCGGACATGGAGTGGCCGCGGTAACGATAGGTATCCATTTCCAGCAGATAGGGGCCCTTGCCAGCGCGAATATGCGCCACCGCCCGCGCGCCCGCCGCCCGCACCGCCAACACGTCCATGCCATCGACCCGCTCACCCGGAATGCCCCAGGGTTCGCCGCGACGGAACAGTTCTGGGCTGGCGCAACCACGGTTGACCGAGGTTCCCATGCTGTAGTGGTTGTTCTCAATCACATATAAGACGGGCAGTTTCCACAGCGCGGCCATGTTAAAGCTTTCATAAACCTGCCCCTGGTTGACCGCACCATCGCCCATATAGGTAAAGCTGACCGCATTGGTGCCCTGATATTTGGCGGCAAAGGCCAAACCCGTTCCAATCGGCACCTGCGCGCCAACGATACCGTGACCGCCATAAAAATGTTTTTCGCGGCTGAACATATGCATGGATCCGCCCTTACCCTTGGAATAGCCGCCAATCCGCCCAGTCAGCTCCGCCATCACCCCGCGCGCCTGCATCCCACAGGCCAGCATATGGCCATGGTCACGATAGCTGGTAATCACCGCATCGCCCTCCTCCGCCACGTCTTGAAGGCCGACGACCACCGCCTCTTGCCCGATATACAAATGACAGAATCCGCCGATAAGCCCCATGCCATACAGCTGCCCCGCCCGCTCCTCAAAGCGGCGAATCAACAGCATGTCTTTGTACAGTTTTAACAGGTGATCCAGGGATAGCTTGGCACCCTGATCCCCCGCCGTTGCCTTATCATCGGTTTTTTTGCCCGCTACATTGTTG
>VEQJ01000033.1 GCA_018883285.1 Alphaproteobacteria bacterium | reverse complement strand
TGTTCGCACAGACCGAGCCCTCCGTGCTGGCGGTCGTGGCCCGTCAGCCAAGCTCTCGGTCCTCTTCAGAGTCGCCACCCTGAGGGGCCTAGTGGCCTTGTGCCTTCGAATTCGCGAGCCTGCTCCAGGCGCGACCGATGCGTGCGACACCTTCTTCGATCTGCGCGGTGCTGGGGGTTGAAAAAGACAGTCGCAAGGTGCTGGTATCCGGTCGATCGCCGTCATAAATATCCCCTGCCACAAAGGTGACTTTTTCTTCGATGGCCAGGGCCAGCAGATCCCGACTGTTGAAGCCGTCGAGCAGACGTCCCCACATGAACATGCCACCTTCCACCGGGTTGAAGGCTACCCGTCCTGACAGGTGTCGATCGATGGCTGTTTGCATGGCCGATTGGTGCAGTTGGACAACAGTCTTAATGGCATTTTGGGCAGGCAGAGTGAGATTAGTGCGGATCCGCGGGTGCATACACTGTTGGCGGAAACCCTGGTGCTGACCGCGCTGTTGGGCGGTATTTTGAAGTTTGAGGGGACGTTCAGCCTGCAAACCAACAGCGATGGGGCGGTTGGCCTGTTGGTGGGCGATATGACGACACAGGGGGCGTTGCGCGGCTATGTGCGGGTCGATAAGGATCGGCTGGCCACCCTGCCCGCTGAGGCGGACAGCGCCACCCTGCTGGGGCGTGGTCATCTGGCCTTTTCGGTGCGGCAGGGGGATCAGGCTTTGCCCTATCAGGGGGTGGTGGAGCTGGCGGGCGATGGCCTGCTGCCCGCTGCCCTGACCTATTTCCGTCAATCGGCGCAGTTGGAAACCCGCCTGTTGATTGCGGTATCGGGCAGCCAGGTGCCGGGCTGGCGCGGGCGCGGCCTGCTGTTGCAACGCCTGCCCGCCAACAGCAACCCGCAGGCGATTAACGACAACAGCGATGCGGCCAGTGTGGAGGACAATTGGGATCTGGCGGATGCCTGTTTTGGCACATTGGGGCAGGAGGAGTTGTTGACCTTTGCTGGCACGCCCGAAGCGTTTTTGCGGCGCCTGTTACCGCTGTCTAACCTAAGCATCGGGGGCAGCCGCCCGTTGATGGATCAATGCAGCTGTTCGCGGCAACGGGTGGCGGGCTATCTGGCGCAGATTGCCGCACAGGAGTTGCAGGAGTTGATCGAGGATAACAAGATTATCGTGACTTGTGAATTTTGCCGCCGCACCTATGACTTTGATGAGGCTCAACTTGCGGATTTGGCCAAGTTGCATTAGGATGGTGCCTTAGCGTTTTTGGCAATTGGGGGGATACGATGCCCAAATTTTGGTCAGGATTTCGGAATTTCGCCGCAACGGCGGCAATGCTGGGTGGTCTGGTTGGCGGGCTTGCTGGCTGTGCCAACGCGCCAACCGCGCCTGTGTATGGCGATCTGACCTTTGATGACAAGCCGCCGATTCGGCTGTTGCTGTCGAATGTGCAGGTGGTCAACAGCTATGAATTGCCCGACAACAATGGTCATATCGAATCCCGCCTGCCCGTTTCGCTGTCGCGCAGCATGGCACGTTGGGCAAAAGATCGCCTGAAACCCATTAATGGGCAGGAGGTGGGGGCACCCGATACCCTGGTGTTCAATATCACTGAGGCCAGCATGCGGGAAACCGCCTTGCCGCACAAAAAGGGGTTCCGCGCCGATTTTACCGATGAACAGGCCTATCGCTATGACGGCGATTTGTCGGCGGTGCTAGAGATTCGTGACGTGCATGGGGTTAAGGTTGCCAGTGCGGAGGGGCACGTTAGCCGTTCGGCCACGGTGTTGGAAAGCGCGACTTTGTTGGACAAAGAACGGCTGTGGTATGACATGACCAAGGCGATGATGGCGGATCTGGATAAGGTGCTGACCGACAATATGGCGCAATATATGCGGCGCTATATCAGCTATGAGTAGGGTGGGTGGCATCGGATAGCCCAGACTACCCCCCTCCCCGCCGCGTCCAGCGGCCAGATAACAATGCACGCGCTAAGCGGCCAGATAACAGCGCCCGCGCCAAGCGCTTTAACCGCCGCCCGCTGCCCGCCGATGATGCACCCGCCGGCGATGCATCGGATGCAACCATGACGCCGCAGGATTGGGAAAAGGCGGCGGTACGCCTGCGCCATTATGCCCTGTATTACCTGGGGCGGTTTGACAGCACCAGCGGGAAATTAAGCGAAATCTTGCTGCGTTACCTGAATCGCCATGGCCTTAACCAGCTGCGCCCCAAGGTTGCTGAATTGGTGGCGGAGATGGTGCAGGCCGGCTATATCAACGATCAACGCTTTGCCCTGCGCGCCGCGGAACGCGCCCTGAACGCGGGCAAATCGCGCCAGCAGGCCAACGCCTGGCTGTTGCAACGGCAACTATCCGCCCCCCAGGTGCAAGAGGCGCTGGCACAGCTGTATGACACGCCGCAGCGGGTGGTGGGGGATGATTCGGATGCGGACGATGGGGCGGCGTGGGTAGAGCCCGAATTGCTGGCCGCGCGCCGCTTTGCCGCCAAACGCCGGCTGGGCAACTATGGCGATGCCCAGGATCGGGCGCAGCGCTTTGCCAAAGACTTGGCCAAAATGGCACGGGCGGGCTTTGGCTATGACCTCTGCCGACAGGTGTTGGGGTAACGCCAACCATGCCCGCAGAGGTCGTGGCTATCAGTCTGTATTGGCGCAGGCTTATTGCGCGGCGGGTGGGGCATCCTTCATTGGTGAGTCTTTTGGGGGCATGGCCTGCATCCCCTTATGGTCTTTCATTTTTTGATGGCGTTCCTGCATCTCTTTCATGCGTGCCTGATGAAAGCTCTGCACCTCCTCTTTCGTCAGTTTGCCGTCTTTGTTGGCATCCATTTCGTCAAATTTCTTGGCGTGATGATCCTGCCACTCGGCCTTGCTAAGCGTGCCGTCACCATTGGTATCGGCCTCCTTAAACATGCGACCATGGTGGGGTGGCGGGGGCGGCGCATCGGATTTGGGGGGCTGCTGCGCCATTACGGCAACGCTGCCCCACATCATCAAGGCGGTCATAACAGCGGCCGTCAGCATAAGCGGTTTCTTCATGGAAAACTCTCCTGTTGGGTGAAGAAAAAATGGGGGGGATGATCACAGCCCCCTCGCCAATAAGATAAGGAACTCCAGGCATGATTGCAAGGGGGTTGCAAGCAGCGATAAAGCCTTAAGAGGGTTTGGCCGTGAGACCGCTTAAGGTTTGGCGGCGGGTGGCTGTTGACCCGTCTGCTGTTGCTGCTGCAACCGTTTGCGTTCGGCGCCTGCATCCAACTGTTCGGATTTTTTGCGGCTGTTCAGGAAGTCCAGGCTGTCCAGCCAGCTGCCATCATCCTGCCGCGCCCGTGTTTCCGCATCAATCACCTGACGGATATCGGGGCGCGCCTGACTGGTTTGGGCTTTGGCCTTAAGGGCTTGTTCGGCCGCGCTAACCTCTACGCGCGTGATGTCATTGCTCTTGCTGGCGGCGGGGGTGTTGGGGGCAGCATTGCCCGCCAATGCCCGCTTAGCATCCTGCACGGTGGCCGATTGGGCGGGTGAAACGGCGCTTGTCACCTGGGGCGGCTGACCAGGTTGGGGCAGGTCAAAATAATCGGCGGGCGGCATCGACAGCGGGGCGCGGCTGTACACCACAAAGGCGTCGGGCTGTTTCTTGGTCATGCCCAATTGTTCCTTAGCGGACTCACAGCCCACCAACAATCCTGATGACAGCAGCAGGGTGGTCATTACAGCCAGCTTTGTCCAACTTAACTTTGTCCAATTCAACCAGGGTGCCACGTTATTCTACCTGTGCAGGGGGGGGTGTTGCGGGCGATTTTACGCCAGCCAGCAGCAACAGCGCAACCCCGATTGTGATGGCGGCATCGGCAATGTTAAAGGCTGGCCAATGATAGCCCTGCCAATGAAAATCCAGGAAATCCATCACCGCCCCAAAGCGCAGGCGATCGACCACATTGCCGATGGCACCCCCCACCACCAGCGCGCTGGCCAGGCGGGTAAGGCCGTGCTGCTGACGGCTGGACCAGATCCAGACCAACAGGCTTAGCGCCAGGGCGATGGTGATCAGCAGGTAAACGCCCCAATCCTCATGCTGCTTAAACAGGCCAAAGCCAATGCCATGGTTCCAGACGGGGGTCAGGTTAAAAAAGCTGGTCAGCATGATGGTGGTGTCGGGTATAAACACCGCCTGCTTCATCCCCGCCTTTACCAACTGATCCACCGCCAGCACGCTTAACGCCACCCACAGCCGCATATCGCGCCAGGCGCACAGGGGCAAGGCGGCGGTAAGGTTGGTGCTGGGTTGGTTGGTGGCGGTCATGGTTTGTATCGAGCGGGGGGGAGAAAAAACGGGACAAGGGGGCAGAATCGGCACAAAGCTCCTTCCCATGGTTGTTTCTATACTTTTGCCGCTTTCCGCTCTAGAATCAAGTGTTCAGGGGCAAATTGAGTGATTCTTAAGAGCCCTTCTATTAGACTTTTAATAACAAAACCAACTGGGCGCGGCATGTTGCAAGAAAAGGATTTGGCAGAAGAGTTAATTGCGCGGGTGCGCGCCTATGACCCTGTGGTGGAGGAGGGGGTGTTAAGCCGCGCCTTTGTCTATGCCAAAACCGCCCATGCCACCCAACAGCGGGCGAATGGGGAGCCGTATTTTCTGCATCCCGTCGCGGTGGCCAACATCCTGGCCGGACTGCGGCTGGATAGCGCCAGCATCATTACCGCCCTGCTGCACGACACGGTGGAGGATACGGCCGTCACCCTGGAGGATATCGAAAAGCAATTTGGTAAGGAAATCAGCAAGCTGGTCGATGGGGTGACCAAGCTGACCCGCCTGGAATTGCAATCGGAACGCAGCAAGCAGTCGGAAAATTTCCGCAAGCTGGTGTTGGCGATGTCGGAAGATATTCGGGTGTTGCTGGTCAAGCTGGCCGATCGCCTGCACAACATGCGCACCCTGCATTACATTGAGGATCCCGCGAAGCGGCGGCGGATTGCCCGCGAAACCATGGATATCTATGTGCCGCTGGCCGAACGAATTGGTATTCAAAGTGTTAAGGACGAGTTGCAGGATTTGGCCTTTTCGGCGTTGTACCCCGATGCCTATCAATCCATCGTCAACCGCCTGCAGTATCTTAAGGCGCAAAACCCCAATTTGGTCAGCGATATTGTCGGCGAATTGACCAATATATTGGCGAAACAGGGGTTGGATGCGGTTATTACCGGGCGGGAAAAAAGCCCCTATTCGATCTGGCGCAAAATGCAACGCGCCAATGTGACCTTTGAGCAGTTGTCCGACATCATGGCTTTTCGGGTGTTGGTGCCCGATTTGGCCGGCTGTTATCAGGCGTTGGGAATTTTGCACAGCACCTATCCCCTGATTCCTGGCCGATTTAAGGACTATATCTCTACCCCAAAATCCAACGACTATCGTTCCCTGCACACCGGTCTGATTGGCCCGTTTCAACAGCGGATTGAGGTGCAGATTCGCACCCAGGAAATGCACGAAATCGCCGAAAAGGGGGTGGCGGCGCATTGGCAATACAAACAGGGCGCACAGACCGATGGCCGCCAATACCGCTGGCTGCGCGAGCTGCTGGAAATTCTGGAGGCGTCCACGCCTGAAGAGTTTTTGGAACATACCCGCCTGGAAATGTTTCAGGAGCAGGTGTTCTGCTTTACCCCTAAGGGCGACATCATTCCGATGCCTAAGGGGTCAACCCCCGTCGATTTCGCCTATAACATCCATTCCGACATTGGCGATCGTTGCACGGGCGCGCGGGTTAATGGTCGCCTGGTACAGCTGCGCACCGTGCTGAACAACGGCGATCAGGTGGAGATTATTACCAGCCGCAGCTCTACCCCATCGCCATCCTGGGAAGAATTTGTGGTGACGGGGCGTGCCAAGGCTTGCGTCCGCCGCTTTATCCGTATGCAACAGCGGTCGCAATATGCTGAGCTGGGCAAAACCATGCTGACCAAGATGTTTCGCGCCCACAGCCAGACCCTGACCGATAAGGCGTTGGAACCGTTGTTGCCCAAGTTCAAACGGCCAACGGTTGAGGATCTTTACGCCGCCGTCGGTGAGGGGTTGATGACCACGCGGGAGGTGTTGAACGCCCTGTACCCCGATTTGGCGGTGGAAAAGCAACAGGCGGTTGACGCCATCCCCGAAATTAAGGCACGCGCCAAATTGCGCAAGCCCAGCCGCTATGCGATTCCGATTCGCGGCCTGATTCCTGGCATGGCGATCAATTTTGCCAAATGCTGCCACCCGCTGAAGGGCGATTTGATTGTCGGCATCATCACCACGGGTAAGGGGGTGACCATCCACACCCAGGAATGCGACAATCTTAACAATTTTCAAAACCAGCCCGAACGCTGGCTGGAAGTCGCGTGGGAGGATGAGACGACCGAAAGCAATGTTGGCCGCCTGTCGGTGATGATCAACAATGTGATGGGCGGGATGGGGCATGTGTGCACCATGATTGCTAAGGCGGGGGGCAACATTGCCAACCTTAAAATCACCAACCGCACCCAGGATTTCTTTGAGCTAATGGTGGATATTGAGGTGCGGGATGCCCAACATATGTTGGATGTCATCGCCGCCCTGCGCAGCCACCCCGTGGTGGTGTCGGTCGAACGCTATGGCAGTTTGAATGAACCCGTCCGCGCCGCCGTGCATTAGAATGCGGGAACAAAATCCTAATACTGCCGCCACCTTCCATCACCTTGCCCGCCCCTGCCCCCTTGATTTTGCCAGCAAAATGGGGTTAGGCTTTTGGGATGAATAGCATGATGACATCCGGCCGCGTAATTGATGGCCAGCTGCCCGCCGCCGCCACGCGGATGGCGTTCCTGCCGACGGCTTTGACTATGCCTGTAGATGTGACTGCGGGCGTGACCGCGACCTTGGTCACGACCAGTCTTTAATGCGCCCCCTTGATGCCATTTCCCCCATGCCTTTTGCGATAATACAGTTTTAGCGATGACCATGCCTCTGCAGCTTCGATTGCCCGATCAAATTCTGGACATTGCCGACCCGATTGACGGTTTTGCCCTGGCCAAGCAACTGGCGGTGAAGGCCTTGGCCTGGACGGTTGATGGCCAACAACGCGACCTAAGTTTTCGCCTGACCCATTCGGCCGATGTTGCCCTGATTACCCGCGATCAACCTGAGGGGTTGGAGATTTTGCGCCATGATGCCGCCCATGTGCTGGCCGAGGCGGTGAAGGAACTGTTTCCCGAAACCCAGGTCACGATTGGCCCCGCGATTGAGGATGGCTTTTATTACGACTTTTACCGCGAAACCAGCTTTAGCCCCGACGACCTGCTGACCATTGAGGCGCGGATGCGCGACATCGTTAAACGCGATGAAAAAATCACCCGTGAAGAATGGGATCGTGACCAGGCCGTCGCGTTTTTTCAGGAGATGGGGGAGCATTACAAGGCCGAAATCATCGCCAGCATCCCCGATGACCAGCCAATCAGCCTGTATCGCCAGGGCAAGTTTATCGACCTGTGCCGTGGCCCCCATTTGCCGTCAACCCGCCATCTGGGCACCGCCTTTAAGCTGACCAAACTGGCGGGAGCCTATTGGCGCGGTGATTCCAACAACGTCATGCTGCAACGGATTTACGGCACCGCCTGGGCGAATGAGGAGCAGTTGGCCGCCTATCTGCACCGCCTGGAGGAGGCCGAAAAGCGCGACCACCGCAAGCTGGGGCGGGAGCTGGAGATTTACAGCCTGACCGATGCGGTTGGCCGCGGCCTGCCCATCTGGTTGCCCGCTGGCGTCGTGCTGCGCGATGAGCTGCAATGGCTGTCGATGCAGGAGGAGCGGCGCGACGGCTATGTGCGGGTCGCCACCCCCGTGCTGGCGAAGGAGCAGTTGTACTATCAATCCGGCCACCTGCCCTATTACCAAGACGATATGTATGCGGCGATTGAAATTGAGGAGGAGCGGTACCGGCTGCGCCCCATGAATTGCCCGCACCACCACCAAGTCTTTCTGGCCAGGCCGCAATCCTATCGCGACCTACCCCTGCGGGTCAGTGAGTATGGCCATGTCTTTCGCTATGAGGCCAGCGGTGGCCTAAACGGCCTGATGCGGGTGCGCGGCATGTGCATGAACGATGCCCATCTGTACTGCCGCTTTGATCAAGCCAAGGCCGAATTTTTAAAGGTGATGCACCTGCATGCCCGCTTTTACAAGCTGTTTGGTATCGACAATTTCTACATGCGTTTTTCCAAGCCCGACCTGAACAAGTTGGACAAATATGTCAATGAGCCCGACAAATGGATTGCCGCCATGCAACTGCTGCAAGAAGCCATGGTCGAATCGGGACTGCCCTTTATTGAGGTGGTGGGGGAGGCAGCCTTTTATGGCCCCAAGATCGATTTTATGATCAAAAGCGCGATTGGAACCGAATACGCGATTTCCACCAATCAATTAGACTTTCTGGCCACCGAACGCTTTAACCTGAGATATATTGGTGAGGATGGTGGCGAGCATCCCGTCTATGTCATTCACCGTGCCCCGCTGGGCACCCATGAACGCTTTGTCGCCTTCTTAATCGAACATTACGCGGGCGCGTTCCCCACCTGGTTGGCGCCGATACAGGCGCGGGTGATTCCGATTGCCGATCGCCACAACGCCTATGCTGAACAGGTTCGCCAAACCCTGTTCGATGCGCCAATTGTGACCGGCACCGGCGGGTTGCGGGTTGATGTCGATGACTCGACTGAGCGGATGCAGAAAAAAATCCGCAACGCCCAACTGGCCAAAATTCCCTACATCTTGGTGGTCGGCGATGCTGAGGCTGCCGCGGGCACGGTCGCCGTCCGCCTGCGTACTGGCCAAGATTTGGGCAGCATGCCCCTGGATCAGCTGTTAGCA
>VEQJ01000284.1 GCA_018883285.1 Alphaproteobacteria bacterium | reverse complement strand
GATAGAAACCCAACCCCTCCAGCTCTTTAATCAGTCCCGATTTTTGCAGATAGTCGGTGACCACCTGACTACCCGGAGCCAGACTGGTTTTCACCCAAGGCTTACTGATCAACCCGCGCTGGCGGGCTTTTTTGGCCACCAGCCCCGCCCCCAACAACACGTCGGGGTTGGAGGTGTTGGTGCAGCTGGTAATCGCCGCCAGCACGACATGACCGTGATCCAGCGTGAAATTGCTGTTGGCCACCGCAATCGGGGCAGGCTTAGCTCCTGCCTTGGCCGGTGCATCGGCCAGCGATTGGGCGAAGTTGGCGGGTACCTTACCCAGCAGCACGCGATCCTGCGGCCGTTTGGGGCCTGCCAAGCAGGGCTCCACCGTGCCCATGTCCAGGGTTAGGGTGTCGGTAAATTGTGGATCAGGCGCGTTGGCATCGAACCACAGCCCCTGCGCCCGCGCATAGGCCTCAACCAATTTAATCTGATCGCTGTCCCGCCCCGTAAAGGCCAGGTAGTTTAAGGTTTCCTGATCAATCGGGAAAAATCCACAGGTCGCGCCATATTCGGGCGCCATGTTGCTGATGGTGGCGCGATCGGCCAGGCTGATGTTGTTCAAGCCCTCGCCATAAAATTCGACAAATTTGTTGACGACCCCCTTGGCGCGCAGCATTTGGGTAACGGTCAGCACCAGGTCGGTTGCGGTTGTCCCCTCACGCAGGCTGCCCGTCAGCTTAAAGCCAATCACTTCAGGCAGAACCATCGACAGCGGTTGCCCCAGCATCACCGCCTCAGCCTCAATGCCGCCAACGCCCCAGCCCAGCACGCTAAGGCCGTTGACCATGGTGGTGTGGCTGTCGGTGCCCACCAGCGTGTCGGGATAGACCACGGGGTCGCCATCGCCGTTATGATCGCCAACCCACACCACCTTAGCCAGATATTCCAGATTAACTTGGTGGCAGATGCCCGTGCCGGGCGGCACCACGCGGAAATTGCGAAAGGCCTGCTGCCCCCAGCGTAGAAAGCGATAGCGTTCGGCGTTGCGCTCAAACTCCAGCTTGACATTGTCGCCAAAGGCTTGGGCGTTGCCAAAATTATCCACCATCACCGAATGGTCAATCACCAGATCCACAGGCTTCAGCGGGTTAATTTTTTCGGGATCCCCGCCCAGCTTGACCATCGCATCGCGCATGGCGGCCAGATCGACCACCGCCGGCACCCCCGTAAAATCCTGCATCAGCACGCGCGCGGGGCTAAAGGCAATATCCTGCTCCGACTTGCCGCCATCCTGTAACCATTTTTTGATCGCCAACACCTGCACCGCCGTTACCGTGCGGCCATCCTGGTAACGCAGCAGGTTTTCCAACACCACTTTCAGCGATTTGGGCAGGCGGCTAAGGTCACCCACCCCCTGTTCAGACGCGGCATCCAGGCTGTGATAGCGATAGTTTTTGCCGCTAACATTCAGGGGGCGAAGGGTATCAAATTGGGTCATGGCAGCCTCAAAAAGGGGAGGTGTGGTACAGGAAAACCGTCATCCAGAATGGGACAACAGCAAAAACTTTATCGCAGCATAACAGGATTGCCAGGATTTGGCATCCCAGAATTTGGCCAGAATTTGGGTTGTGGGTAACAGCTTAGCCAAAACAGGCTTAAATTGCGGTTAATTAGGGTGTTTCGTGCGATTTCAACCAAGGATAGCTAATTGGGTGGCTATCTTGCCTTTGATTTTCGGAGTAACAATCGCCATACTCAGCTGTCCATTTGTCCCGCTCTATATCTTTTCGCAAAGTGCAATTAAATTGCCAAAAAAAATCACGATATTTTAAATAGTGTAGTCATGAGATAAAAAGTATGTTATAAGTCTCCTGTTTTGTTATTTTTAAGCAGGAGTTTTTGTTATGGATAAGATGCCGATTCACCATCGCCATGATTTATCGGACAAAGTTTGGGAGAGGTTAGAGCCTCTTTTGCCGGGCAGAAAGGGTTCATGGGGCGGGATAGCAAAAGATAATAGGCTGTTTATTAACGGTGTTTTGTGGTGGCTTAGGACGGGCGCGCCTGTGCGGGACA
>VEQJ01000283.1 GCA_018883285.1 Alphaproteobacteria bacterium | reverse complement strand
GCTGTATGGGGGGGAGAATGCCTTTCTGCTGGAACAATACATCGCGGCGATTCGTCAGGCTGGCTTTGTCGATTTGACGGTGATATCGCCCTGGCACAGTCCGATAAACTATGCACCATACACATTGGACACACTCAAAGCTGAATTGGCTCGTCGACTAAGTCTTGGGGTATCTTTCGTCCAACCTGTAGTGCAAGGTCTGCTTAATGTTGCAGCTATTTGGCATTTGGTGCGGACAATCCTAGAACGGGTCGATAGACGGCCTGGACGTCTATACTCATTCGTAGCCAGAAAAAATTAACGATGACATCGGCTTGGATTACTGGTGCCCATGGTTTTATCGGCCGCCATCTTGCCCGTAGCTTACAAGCGAACGGGGTCAAAGTCGCTGGCATTGGCCATGGGTTCTGGCCTGAGGTAGAATCGGCACATTATGGGGTGTCTTACTGGCTTAATGGAGAAATATCAGCCAGCAATCTCAGGCAGATGCAACAAGTTCTTGGCCTGCCCGATGTGGTATTCCATCTTGCAGGCGGCTCATCTGTTGGCTCTGCAATCGCGCACCCGCGTGAGGACTTTACCCGCACCGTTGTGTCTACAGCAGAATTGGTGGAATGGCTACGGCAAGATTCCCCCGCAACACGTTTGGTCGCTGTATCCAGCGCAGCAGTCTATGGTTCGTCATATAGCGGTGCAATCCCAGAAAACGGCCGTCTATCGCCCTTTTCTCCCTATGGTACCCACAAACTTATGATGGAAGAATTATGCCGTTCCTACGCCGCCAATTTTGGCTTGCGGGTTGTGCTGCCAAGGCTTTTTTCGGTCTACGGCACGGGACTAAAAAAACAGCTGCTGTGGGACATTTGTGGGAAAATTGCTGCGGGAGGAAGTGTTGATTTGGGTGGTAGTGGTGATGAGTTGCGGGATTGGATAGATGTGCGTGATGTGGTACATATACTTAACCAAATCAGCAAGTTTGCCAGCGCGGATGCCCCCACCATTAATATCGCCTCTGGCACAGCTACCTCTGTTCGGGCAATTGCTGAACTGGTGACCAAGCAATGGTCGAATGTTGGCTCATCGAAACCGCTGATAACATTCAATGGCCGTTCACGGCCTGGCGATCCCTTTAGCTTGATTGCAGACGTCACACAAATGCGTCAATACACCATGGCATCGTTTATTCCAGTAACACAGGGCATAGCGGAATACGTCAACTGGTATCATGCGATTATGGAAAACCAAGAGTGATGCGCGTAGCCTTTACCTTAATTGGAGGAAAAAACTGGACAGGTGGGTACAACTACTTACTGAATCTTTTAACAATTTTAAGCTATTACAAAGAATATTGTTTAAAACCAGTTATTTTTATAGATCAAAAATGTAACATCAGTGATATCGCCGCTTTAAAATCTATCCCAAGGGCAGAAGTTATACAAACCCCCTTACTAAATCCAGCTAGACGGTTGTATTCATTAACCCAATCCATGCTTATAGGGCGCGACATAGGCTTGCAGCAGTTATTTATAAATCATAAAATTGATGTGATATTTGAGTCTGCGCAATTTTTTGGATGGAGACTTGGCATTCCTGCTATTGCGTGGATTCCTGATTTTCAGCACAGAGCGCTTCCCCATTTATTTTCTAAATTGGCCTGGTGTAAACGCGAAATTGGATTTCGTAGTCAAGTGTTGGCAGGGCGCACAATCATGTTAAGCAGTGAAGATGCCCGCCAAGCCTGTGAAGGTTACTATCCATCATCAAAAGGGCGCACACGGGTTGTTTCTTTTTCTGTGTTACCAAGGGATTTACCGTCTTTCGAAGCGGCACGTGCGATTGCAGATTCGTATGGACTTCCTGAACAGTTTTTCTTTATGCCTAACCAGTTTTGGCGTCACAAAAACCACCTGCTGGTTTTAGAGGCTCTTAATATCCTGCGGCAACAGGGTAAGCAGGTGGTGGTTGTCGCATCAGGCAAACAGTTGGATCCCCGGGCACCAGACTACTTTCCTTCTTTTAACACCAAACTTGCCGAAGCGGGACTGCAAGACATGTTCAGGTTACTGGGTCT
>VEQJ01000282.1 GCA_018883285.1 Alphaproteobacteria bacterium | reverse complement strand
CCAATAGCCAGCGCGATGGAGGTGGAGCCAACCGCGCTGTTATCCACGCAGGAGGCTGCGCAAGCTGTAAAGCCAGGCGCCAAACCCACCAAAGCCGCCAAAACGCCCCAAACATCCAAGGTCAAATCCGCATCCCGCACCGTGCAGTTGCAGCGGGACATCACCTTTAACGGCACGCTGGATCCCGAAAGCTATCGCCGCCTGGAATTGCCCGCCAACGCTTTGCAGGCGGGGGTGATGCAGCTGAATGGCCGCTATCGGGTTTTTGATGGCAAGGCGGGCGCCAGCAAAAGCCGCTTCACCGCCCAGTGGCAGGCGGATCAGGCCGCGGTTAAGTTGGCGGATCTGAATTGGGGTAAGGATGTTGGCCAGCCGTTGCAGGGCGAGATTGACTTGGGGCTAGCCAATGGGGCGGTGCAAAGCATCAACCGTTTTACCCTGACGGGCAGTGGGGCAAACGTCATTGTTTCCGCCAAAATCGATCCCAAAACGGCGGTCGCCACCCAGTTGCAGGCTAGCCAGCTGAAAATCGGCCGCACCGATGTTCGGCTGAACCTTAGCCGCAAACCGCCCGCCCGTGCCGATACCCCCGCAGGCGCCTGGACAGGAACGCTAAGCGGTAACAGCCTGGACTTAAGCGGCGCCTTTGCCAGCGGCCAAGCCAATCAGGAAACGCCCGAATTGCCCGCGGTGCAGTTGGATATTGCCTTGGAACAGTTGTATCTGGCCAACAACATTGGCCTGCGCCAATTGCGCGGTTATGTGCATCGCACCGACAACCATTGGCAACGCTATCAACTGACCGCCGATTGGCCAGATCAAAAGAATGAGCAAAAGGCGGAACAAAAGTCTGAGGCTGCCCAATCCAATCAAAAGGATGGCGGCAGTTCTGAGGCATCATCGCCACCACCACCCCCTGTGCCTGCCCTTAAGCTGCAATTGCAAGATCAATTGGGTGGCCGCGTGTTTAATTTGGCCAGCAGCAATGCGGGTCGCCTGTTTGAGGGATTGAACGTCAGCGATAACCTGCGCGGCGGCGTGTTGGCCATCCATGCCCAGCTTAGCAAGCCCGCCGACAACCGCTTTTACACTGGCACGGTGGAGATTGCCGATTTACGGCTGGTTAAGGCACCCCTGCTGGCGCGCCTTATCAGCCTGGCTTTCCCGACAGGGTTGCTGCAAGCCTTGGGGGGGGAGGGGATAGCCTTTAGCCGCCTGCAGGCCAATATCGCCCGCCAAGATCAGCTGTTGACCATCACCGATGGCCGCCTGTATGGCAGCTCGCTGGGGCTGACCACCAAGGGGCAGGTGGATTTGGCCAAAAATCACATCAACCTAAGCGGGGTTATTGTGCCCGCCTATGCCGTCAACAATTTGTTTGCGCGTATCCCGCTGATCGGGGGCTTGCTTGGGGGTGAGTCTGAGGGGGGATTGTTGGCCACCAATTACAGCGCGACTGGGTCGTTGGATAATCCCGACGTGGCGGTCAATCCCTTAAGCATGTTGACCCCTGGGGCGTTGCGCGGCATTTTTGGTAATGGGGCGCCAACCGAAACACCTGCCCCGCCGTCATCCAAATCTGGATCGGGCGAATCGCCGCCCAAATCTGATCCTGCCAAGCCCGATAAAGTTGCCCCATGACCAGCCCCGATGTTTCAACCGCTACACCCACGGCTGCCCCCGCCTCATCTCTTGGCAATGACCAGGCCGCCGCATCATTTTTCGATAGGCTGATGGGCGGGCGGATTGTGCACGTCTGGCCGCAACAGGCTTGGCCACTGGTGCCGATGCTGATCGCCCTGGTCAGCGTACCCGCCGCCGCTAAGCTTAGTGTGTTGTGGTTGCCGATGGCGGCTATTCTGGCACTGCTGGTTGGGCCGCGCCCTGCCGATGGTGCCGCATGGGGCAGGGTGCTGCCGCTTATCCTGCTGCTAGGCATTGTGTGGGCGGGGCTAAGTTTGTTGTGGACGCCCAATGTCGATAATGGCCTGCGCGCTTTTTTGGACACCGCCAGTTTGGCCTTGGCGGGGGGGATTTTGCTGAGTTGGCTGAAACAAACGCCCGACACGGTCAAGGCC
>VEQJ01000032.1 GCA_018883285.1 Alphaproteobacteria bacterium | reverse complement strand
CCTAAAGGCAGCACCGCGGATGGTTGGCCTGATGGTCGCTACGGCCGCCCTATTGCTGCTGGGGCAGGGGCGGGCACAGGCGGATATCAGCATCGCGGTGGTTGGCGCGATGACAGGCCCCTATGCCTCAACGGGGGAGCAGTTTCGGCGCGGGGCGGAGCTGGCGGTGGCCAATATCAATAAGGCGGGCGGTATTAAGGGGGAGCAGGTCAAATTGGTGATAGCGGACGATGCCTGCGACCCCAAACAGGCGGTGGCGGTGGCCAACAAATTGGCCTCAGCCGGGGTCAAATATGTGGTGGGTCACTTTTGCTCTGGATCCTCTATCCCGGCCAGCGATGTGTATCATGAGGAGGGGATGGTGCAGATTACCCCCGGGTCAACCAACCCCGCCCTGACTGAGAAGAACTATCCCAAATTGTTTCGTACCTGTTACCGCGATGACCAAAGCGCCAAATTTGTCGCCAATGTTGTTGCGGGTGAGATGGCGGGCAAAAAGCTGGCGATTTTGAATGACCGCAGCGCCTATGGCAAAGGCTTTGCCGATGAGGTGCGCGGCGCGCTGGCCGCCAAGGGGATCACCCCCGTGTTGGATGATGCGATTACCGCGGGCGAAAAGGATTATGCCGCGGTGGTCAGCAAAATGAAGCAGGCAGGGGTTAATTGGTTGGTTTTTGGTGGCTATCACAGTGAGGCTGGTCTTATTCTGCGTCAGGCCGCCGACCAGGGGCTAAAGCTGCAACTGATTGCGGGGGACTCACTGATTATCAATGACTTTTGGGCGATTGCTGGCAATCGGGCTGAGGGGGCACGCTTTGTCTGGAGCCCCGATCCGCGCAATTTGGCCAGTGCCAAAACCGTGGTGGAGCAGTTGCGCGCCCAGAAATTTGAGCCAGAGGGTTATACCATCAACACTTATGTCGCCTTCGAGTTGTTGTCGCAGGCCATGGGCAGTGTTGATAAGCCGACCCCGACTAAGGTGGCGGCCGTCATGCATCAGCAAGGCTTTCAGACCATTAAGGGTGCCATCAATTTTGATGGCAAAGGGGATATTAAGGATCCGGAATTTTCGATGTATGTTTGGAGCAAAGGACGCTTTCAGGAGCAGAAGCGCCCCTAAAGACGGCCAACCCGTAACCCCCCGTAAGGCCTAATTCCCACCGTGACCAATACCCCCACCATTCACTGGTTCCGTCAGGATTTGCGGCTGGCCGATAACCCCGCCCTGACCGCCGCCGCTGCCAGCGGCAACCCCGTGCTGGCAGTTTTTGTGTGTGAGGATGATGGAAACGCCGCTAAGTCACGCTTGTCCGCCCGCCCAACAGTTCGTCCCCTGGGGGGCGCCAGCCGTTGGTGGCTGCATCACAGTCTGGCGGCATTATCCGCGCAGATCGCGGCGATGGGGGGGCGGCTGTTGCTGCTGGACGGTGATGCGTCACCGGCGAAGCAATTGGCGGCGTTGGCGGATGCTGTTGGTGCCAAACAGATAACCTTTAATCATGGTTACGATGCGGCGGGGCAGGCCGATGCGCACGAGCTGGCGCAGCTGATGCAGGCGGCAGGCGGCAAAGCGCAGGGATTTAATGGTAACCTGCTGTACCCACCCGGCACGGTACGCACCGGTAACAGCGGCTTTTTTCAAGTATTTACGCCATTTTGGCGCGCCCTGTTGGCGATGGGGAATATTCCCGCCGCGCTGCCCATCCCGCCAAGCCTGAACTGGGCGCCGCTGCCAGAGGGGCTAGCATCCGCGCAGCTTGCCGATTGGCACCTGTTGCCCACCCGCCCGAACTGGGCGGCGGGCTTTGATGACCAGTGGCAACCGGGGGAGGTTGGGGCGCAGCAGCGGCTGGCCAGCTTTATCGAGGGGGCATTGGCCGACTATGACCGCCGCCGCGATGTGCCTGGTGGCATCACCACCAGCCGCCTGTCGCCTCATTTGCGCTGGGGGGAAATCAGCCCGCGGCAGCTGTATCACCGCCTGCAAGAGCTGCTGCACGTGGGTCGTATGGACGCTGACATCGCCTGGAAAAAGCCGATTGATAAGTTCTTAAGCGAGGTTGGCTGGCGGGAATTTGCCTATCAACTGCTGGTCACCAATCCCGATTTGGCCAATCGCCCGCTGCGCCCTGCCTTTGCCAACTTTCCGTGGCAAGAGGATTCCACGCTGTTGCAGGCCTGGCAGCGGGGACAGACCGGCTATCCGATTGTCGATGCTGGCATGCGCGAATTGTGGACGACGGGCTGGCAACACAATCGGGTGCGGATGATTACCGCCTCCTTCCTGGTCAAACACCTGTTGCAACCCTGGCAGTTGGGGGAGGCCTGGTTTTGGGACACCCTGGTCGATGCCGATGCCGCCAGCAACCCCGCCAGCTGGCAATGGGTGGCAGGATGTGGGGCAGATGCCGCCCCCTATTTCCGCATCTTTAACCCAATGTTGCAGGGCAGCCAGTTTGATGCCGATGGTCTGTATGTGCGGCGATGGGTGCCCGAATTGGCGCGTTTGCCCAACGCCTATCTGCATCAACCCTGGACAGCGCCAGAAAAAGTGTTAAACGCCGTCGGTATTCGGCTGGGTCACGACTATCCCCATCCGATTGTCGATCACGCTCAGGCACGCGGGCGCGCGCTCAGCGCTTTTGCCAGCATCAGCGGCACCCCCCAACCGCTGCCAGATCGGATTGAGGATTAGGGCGGGCGGATCAGCAGTGCTAAAGAATATTCTGTTCAAATGTGTCAAACAAATTGCTAATTTGCGTTAATGTAGCTTTGTAAGGTGTGCCGCGCAGGCAAAAATCTTGCCATATTTGAAGAATAATTATTACCTGACCAAGAGTTGATGATATGTTAAAAAAATGCTTTTGGCAATCGCCAAGAAATGTAACAAATGGCTGCGCATTACGTTTAAAAATAAATAATTCATCATAGGCATTTTTACTTTCCTGTAATATCGGTAAGAAAGATCCAATGTTGTCAGATAAATTTTTTCTAACCTTGCTTTTGCTTTCTTTCAAGGTCAGAGAAGTGTAACCAAGCTGTGTTTCTAGTTGATCTAGCCATTTGATTAATTGCTTGATTTTTTCGTTGTATTGTATGTATAAAAATTCATAATATACTAGAGCTTTCCATGCATAAAGAACGTCTGGTATTTTTTGTTTTGATACACCAAGAGCTTGCATCATAATTTCAATATCAGGATTGTCTTTTGATTCCCATAATAAATCTGTAAGATTATTAATCTGATCTTTTGATGGCTCTTGTCCAGGATAAGCAAACATTATCATGGGGCGAAATTTCCCCATGACAAATTTTCTTATTTCTAACCATACATCTTTCGTAACAGTAAAATAATCATCATCGACTTCTATGCCTTCCTGTCTAAATTTTTCTTTGAGCAAAAAAGGATCAAGAGATGGTAATTTCTCAATAATTTTTAATCTTTGTTGGTCGCTGGCAACCTCTTCAGCACTAAACTGATCGTCTGATGGTCGAAGTTCGTGAACAACAGAATAAAATCGAGAGTCACTAAAATTTATGGTCTGACCACCGCGAAAAAGTTCATTTTCAAAAGGAATATATAGCTTTGTTTCAAAGCATCCAATATTTCCGCGGCGCATTGCAGATATATTTCTATTTTCAAAAGGACGTTTTATGTAAACGGCACGATTTAGGCCCATATTATGAAAAAGCAGTCGATTGCTTTTGTCGTGAGAGATATCTATTTTAATTTTTGATTCAATCTTATTTGTTAGATCTCTACAATTAAATATATGAGAGGATCCCCCTTTAAAAATATTTGCGAAATGAGCTGCAGAATCGTTCATTTTAAACCTACTTATGATAAATTATGTTCTGCTCAAAAATATCAAAAAAGTTATTTATTTGGTTGGAGTTTGCTTTTGATGGATTCGTCCGAAATCCAAAGTCTTGCCATATTTGTAAAACAACCATTATCTGTCCTACAGACTTTGAAAGACTCCAAAACTGTTTGCTGCATTGGCTTAAAAATGATACAAATGGCTGAGCATTTCTTTTGTGCACAAAAAGCTCGTCATAAGCAGATTTATGATCTCTTAGAATCGGTAGCATTGCGGCGACATTTTCTGAAAGCTTGACACGTATATTGTTACGTCTTTCCTTCATGGATGGGGTGAGGCCGCCCAATTGTGTGCCAATCTGATCAAGCCAAAGTAACAAGCTTTTTAAGCGCTCATTACCTTTTATATAAACAAATTCATAGTATATTATACCTTTCCACGAGTATAGAACATCAGATACCATTTCGGGGGGGACACTGAGACTTGATAACATTTGACGAACATCGGCATTATCTTTTGCGTCCCATAGCATTTCGGTAAGTCGTGCTACCTGCATTTCGCTTGGATTGCGATTAGGGTAGGCGAACCCAATCATTGGTCTAAATTTGCTCATAACAAAGGCGCGTATCTCACGCCATGCTTCATCTGTTAGAGAAAAGTACTTCTCGTCTACGTCTAGCTCAATTTGGTAAAACTTTTCCTTTAAGAGGAATGGATCAAGAGAAGGTAAGCTCTCAATTAACTGTAAAACAAGCTGATCTCGAAGAACATCTTCAGTATGTTCATTTTTTTCTGATGACCTAAGCCCGCTGATAACATCGTTAAAGTTTTTGTCGCTAAAATTTATTGCCTGACCGCCTTTTTCAAGTCCGTTCTCAAAGGGGAGATATATTTTTGTTTCAAATCCGCCTACCATATCACGTTTATTTCCGCTTTGTTGTGTTCCAACTGGTAATTTTAAAAAAACAGCTCGATTGAGGGTCTTTGTTTTGAACAGCAGTTTTTCGCCGCCTTCTACCTCAATCTTATGGGTTAGATCCCGGCAATTGAATATATGCGAGGATCCATTGCGAAAAAGATTGGTAAACTGAACTATCGATGCATCCATCGTTTGTCTCTCTTTAACCTTCGGTCAAAATACGTTTTCTGTTAAGGTTACAGAAGTCATACTACGCCTTCAACACCCACCTTTAGATGTTACCTTATCCATGATTAAAAGAGAATTAAGCGTGGCACATACCCCGATATTCAGGTTAAAAGCTGACTGGCCACCAGCGGGGGATCAGCCCGCCGCCATCGGGGCTTTACTCGACGGATTGGCGCAGCATCAACGGGATCAGGTGCTGTTGGGCGTGACGGGCAGTGGCAAGACCTTTACCATCGCCAACGTCATTACCGCCCTTTCCCGCCCCACCCTGGTGCTGGCGCCCAACAAAATCTTGGCGGCGCAGTTGTATGGTGAGTTTAAGGCTTTTTTCCCCGATAATGCGGTCGAATATTTTGTCTCCTACTACGATTATTACCAACCCGAAGCCTATGTGCCGCGCACCGACACCTATGTGGAGAAGGAATCGTCGATCAACGAACAGATTGACCGCCTGCGCCACAGTGCCACCCGTTCGCTGTTAGAGCGGCGCGACGTTATCATCGTTGCCAGCGTATCCTGTATTTACGGCTTGGGATCGCCCGAAGCCTATGAGCGGATGTCGCTGCCCCTCAAGGTTGGCGCACAGTTGGGTCGCAACGCCCTACTGGCCAAGTTGGTGGAGATGCAGTATCAGCGCAACGATCTGTACCTGACCCGCACCCAATTTCGGGTGCGCGGCGATGTGATTGAGGTTTTTCCCGCCCATGCGGAGGATCGGGCGTGGCGCATTGGCCTGTTCGGCGATGAGATTGAGACGATTAAGGAGTTTGACCCGCTGACCGGCACGGTTACCGCCAATTTGCGCGAAATCCGCCTGTTCGCTTGCAGCCACTATGTCACCCCGCGCCCCACCATTGACCAGGCGATTAAGGCCATTCGGGAGGAGATGCGGCAAACCGTTGCCGACTTTACCGCCGACAATCTGTTGATTGAGGCGCAACGGATTGAACAGCGGGTGACCTTTGACCTAGAAATGCTGGCGGCAACCGGCACCTGCAACGGCATCGAAAACTATTCCCGCTATCTCAGTGGCCGTCAGCCTGGTGAGCCACCGCCCACCCTGTTCGAATATTTCCCGCCCGACAGCCTGTTGGTGGTGGACGAAAGCCACGTCACCGTGCCGCAGTTGGGGGCGATGTATAAGGGCGATAGAGCGCGCAAGGAAACCCTTAGCCGCTATGGCTTTCGCCTGCCCAGTTGCAAGGATAACCGCCCATTGATGTTTGAGGAATGGAACAACCTGCGCCCACCGACCATTTACGTCAGCGCCACGCCAGGAAGCTGGGAGTTGGAACAAACGGGCGGCGCCTTTATTGAGCAGCTGGTGCGGCCAACTGGCCTAATCGACCCGCCCTGTATCATTAAGCCAACCACCAATCAGATTGATGATTTGATGGCGGAGTGCCAGGCGACCA
Source organism: Alphaproteobacteria bacterium (assembly GCA_018883285.1). Classification (GTDB taxonomy): domain Bacteria; phylum Pseudomonadota; class Alphaproteobacteria; order CAISOG01; family CAISOG01; genus CAISOG01. Next base: position 2,700 of record VEQJ01000032.1, on the reverse strand, counting down.
TTGGCGCGGGCTTTCGCGTGTTGGTTACCACCCTGACCAAAAAAATGGCTGAGGATTTGACCACCTATCTGTTTGATCATGGGCTGAAAGTTCGCTATTTGCACTCCGATATCGAAACCCTGGAACGCATCGCGATTATCCGTGATTTACGGCTGGGCAAATTTGATGTGCTGATTGGCATCAATTTGCTGCGTGAAGGGTTGGATATTCCCGAATGCGGCCTGGTAGCAATTTTGGATGCGGATAAGGAGGGGTTTTTGCGCTCCGAAACCTCGCTGATCCAAACCATTGGCCGGGCAGCCCGCAACGCCGAGGGGCGGGTGCTGCTCTACGCCGACCGCACCACCCGTTCGATGGCGGCCGCCCTGGGCGAAACCGATCGCCGCCGCAACAAACAGATTGCCTATAACAGCGCCCATGGCATCACCCCGCGTACGGTCAATAAGGGGATTGCCGACCTGCTGGCGGCGGTCTATGGCGACAATGCCAAGGATGGAGCAGGGGATGGCGGACGCAGCGACCTGCCGCAGCTTAGCGGTAATGAGCTTAAGGCGCAGATTGCCGCCGCCCAAACCAACATGCTGCGCGCCGCCGCCGACCTGGAATTCGAACAGGCCGCCAAATGGCGCGATGAGCTGAAACGGCTGGAGGGGTTGCTGCTGGTGGTTTAGAGAGACGGCATGTAGAAAAAAAGGGGAGCCCCGCAAAAGGCTCCCCCCGTTCTCTGAATGATCTTCGTTACGCGGCTTTTTTGACTTCGGCCGTGGAAACCTTAGGAAAATCGATTTCGGTGTCGGCCACGTGGTTGAAGTAATTGGTGAAAATATTCAAGCACGTAACCGTTACGATATCCACAACCTCGCCTTCGCTGTAACCAGCTGCACGAATCGCTTGCAAATCGGTATCGGAAACCCGACCATGTTTCGTCACAATGTTGACAGCAAAATTCAAAGCCGCAGCCACTTTGGGATCGCTGGCCTTTCCGTGAAGATTTCTTTCCAGTTCACTCTTGTCGACCCCATGCATTCCACCGAGAAACTCATGAGCCGAAGCGCAGTAGTCACAGCCATTGGCACCAGCCACCGCGGTTGCAATTTGTTCGCGTAACGCACCAGAAAGGCGGCTGCCGCCCAAGGCACCCATGGCTTTAACAAAAAAATCTAGGCTAGCGGCAGAATTTGCCAGTGTTGTAAACATGTTGGGTGTGGATCCCAGCATGTTCCTGACACCAGCCAACAGTTCTTGAGCCTTGGTATCGGGGGTAGGGTTGGGTAAAATACGGGGCATGAGATTATTCTTCATAAAGTTGGTTTATGTAAACTAATCGGTTTACACCTACAAAGTAAACCGATTAGTTTGCTTTGTCAAAAGTCTGGTGTAGAATGGCTATTATGACCATTGACGCTGCAATACCCACATCCAAACGCACCGAAATTATCGGTCAGGCGTTGGAGATATTTCACCAATATGGGTTCCACGCGACCAGTGTGGATACCGTTCTGGCCAAAATTAACGTTTCGAAACGAACGTTGTACAAATATTTTCGCTCAAAAGAAGAATTGGTTGAGCAAGCGGTGCGATATTATCAAGCTGAAGCCGTCAGGGTGATTCAAGAGGAGTTGGTTAAACGCAGCCAAGACCCAACAGGCAAGCTGTTAGCTCTATTCGATTGGCGTCGTGAAATTCTAGAGGCAGGCGATTATTCTGGCTGTTTTGCCCTGAATGCTCAAGCTGAATACCAAAACAGAAGCCAACTCATTGAATCGGCTTGCACCGAATTTTTGCAGGGGTTAGAAAATATCATTTCTGATCTTTGTATTCAGGCGAAATCCCCCAACCCATCCCAACTAACCAAGCGGCTTATGATCCTGTTAGAAGGCGTTATTGTGTACGGCGCGGCACGGCGGGACAGCTCTGTCGCCACCGCCGCCCAGGACATTGGCCGCCTGCTTTTGCAACAACAATAGAGGATCCCCCCAAAAAAACTGGTGCGCCCTGGTGGATTTGAACCACCGACCAACAGCTTAGAAGGCTGCTGCTCTATCCACTGAGCTAAGGGCGCATTGGAACAGTTTAGCGCAGCTTTACCAAAAAATCATTGCGATTTTTGCTAAGGTTTTGGCCTGGGGATTTTGGCCTGATGGTTTTGGCCTGATGGTTTTGGGATGCCTTTGCCCGCAAAAGCCAAAACAGGCGAGTGGTTTAGGGCGTGCGCCAATCGGGGTCGTGCGGGCGTTTGTACAGGGTGGTGCCAGCAGTTTACGCCCACTTTCTGATAGCCAACTGCAAGGGCACAAAAAATTTGTGACAGATACAATTGTTCGAGAGGCAAGAAAATTTGAGCCTGCTTTTGTGCTTGCCATCAAAAATTGAAGACAGAATTGCGTTATCGTTCGAAAATCTTCTCCTCCATCTCATACCCACCTTGGGCGGTGGGACTAAACAGGCATGTTGCGGTTGAAGGCAGCTTAAGGTTAAAGGCATTTTTTGCCGTAAACTCAATAAGGATGTTGCGGCGACCATTCGGCCATTCTTGCGTTGACCAATCGAACCATCCAGAATCAAAGGTGGAAGGAAAATTCAGTCTCAGCTAGGTTCTAAAATGAAGTGCAACACCTTAGAGTGCGGTTTGGAAAAACGAGCACAGAAAGGCGTTGCAGATGAGACGGTATCAACAATTAAGCTTGGACGAAAGAGAGA